>JAVVEP010000007.1 GCA_032250735.1 Gammaproteobacteria bacterium | reverse complement strand
ACAGCAGCATCCCTCGGTAACTGCTCCTGCGTTACTCTACCTCCTGCATCCATGCAGTCGTGCTGCTGACGGTCTTGATTGAAGGGTATCCTTTTCATGCGCCTAGTTAGTACGATGATTTATTCACTAAGACGCTTGATGCCTTTGCGCCACCCGAAACACCCACCACTTGCTGAGCGCAAAGGTCATCAACGGCACCACCATCACCACCCCCATCAGGGCATAACCATACCAGTGGCCCAGCAGGTCAACCACTGCATAGGTGATGCCCAGATTCAGCAGCAGGCCCAGCAGGGCGACCACGATAAACCGCGGCAGCATCAGCCGGTGAGGCGCGGACACCGAAAACGTCCAGTGATAGTTCATCCCGTAAGACACCAGCAGCGCGGCCACGAAGGCAAGGCCGGCGGCGCCCACCGGGCGCACCGAAAAGCCTTCGATCAGGCCCACAAACAGGCCGGCGTGCACCGCCGTGGCCAGCCCACCACTGATCGCAAAGCGCAGCACGGTGGTCAGCACGGCGAGACCTTTCGGGCCTGGGCCACCAGCGAAACGCCAAACGGTAACCGGATGCGGCGCAACAGATGGCGCTCACTGGCAAACAGCATCCCTAACAGGGTATTCACGGGGGCCGGCGGCAATGCCAGTTCGACGCCGGCATCGCCCCCTGGCAGGCACTTGCGCAGCAGGCGCGCCACCACCACGAGCGGAAACAGCCAGGTGTTGTAATAGCTCAGGGTGATGATCTCGAACCCCGTATCCTGCAATAATTGCCGTAACTGGCGCGCGCGGTAACGCCGCTTATGATGGTGGGCAAGGTCATGCGGCCCCCACAAAAAGGGGAAGGCCGGCACCGTCAGCAGCAGCTGTCCATTGGCGGCCAACAGGCGATGCACCGCCGCCAGGGTGGCGCGATCATCGTCGATGTGTTCGAGCACGTCGAGCAGGGTGACGCACTGAAATTCACCGGCGGCCAGAGGCAGTGCATCCGGCAGGCTGGCGCGCACCACCGGGGCCACCCCACGCGCCTTGGCCAGCTGTGCCGCCTGCGCATCCCGCTCGGCACCCAGCACCTCGCCGAACTGAGACAGCATCGCCAGGTTGCCGCCGGTGCCGCAACCCAGGTCGAGAATCCTGGTCCCCGCCGGCCATGCGCTGGACCGCAGCAGGGACGCCACGATCGCGCGCCGCCCCCGGAACCACCAGTGACGGTCTTCCAGTGCACGCATCTGCTGATAGAGACTGCTGTCCATGGATTATTTTGCGCCCTTCTTATTCATTAGGTCCTGCGCGCTATTGCAGCCCTGTGCACTATTGCGGCCCGGTGCGGGCAAACACCACGCCGGTAGCATCACGATACACCAGGCGCCACTCCGGCCGCGTGTGCAGATAGTCGATAAGCCGGTAGCGCTGCGGATCAAAGCGCCCGTGATACGGCATGATCACCAGCTGGAAATGTTCCCGCTCAAACTGTCGTATGCCCTGCTGGGTGGCCCATAGTATATGCGTGTAGGGCACGACACGGGTCTGGTCCAGCATACGACCATCAATATACGGCTGCACCGTCGGCGCCAATCGCCACAGCAGGTAGCCACCCCACTCCATGTTATTAAAGCTGCGACCCTGCAATCCATTGGCATCCACAAACTCGGCGATAGCCACCGGGTAACCCTGCTCCAGTACGCCGCCGCGAAACAGTCTGCCCTGCACCAGACCGGTCAGCAACACGGCCACCAGTATCAGCATCAGCAGGCCGTAACCTGGCAGCCTGCTGAGGCGCGCAGCGATCAGCGGCCGATTCAGTGACCCATTGGTCAGCAGCCCCTGTAGGCCGCTGGCCAGATAGGGGCTGGCAATAATCAACAAAAAGATCAGATAACGGAACGACCACAGACTGATCGCGGCCAAAAACAGCAATATCGCCAACGGTATCCAACGCCGCTGGCGCGCCAGCATCAGCGCCGCCACCACCGCTAACAGGTAATAGATGGCCACCCAGAACTGCGCCCAGTGATGGCCCAGGGTATACAGCTGAAAGGCGCTGATGTATTCGGAGGTGCGCGACTGCAACACACTGCCTTCGAGATTGAACAGATACAGATAGGTCTGCAGGCCATTCGGCGTCGCCAGCGAGGCCAGCACCACCGCCAGCGTCGCCAGCCACCAGTGAAGCCTTTCCCGCTGAGAACAACCCCGGTCGAACAGCTTCAGGCCGCTCCATAGCACCAGCAGGGCCACCCCCAGCAACACGCCGCCGTGACTGTTGGCCCACAACACGGTAATCACCGGCAACAGCAGCAACCAGCGGCTATCGCGCACTGCCGGCCATGGTTGCCCGGCACGGTCCAGCACCGCAAAAAACAGGGCCGCCCACAGGAACGACAGCAGCTGCGGCCGTTCGCCGCTGAATTTGGTCAGCAACACGGCCACCAGCGCCAGCACCGGCCACAGCACCAGCGGCCCCACGCCCAGCAGCCGCGAGCGCCATACGATCCACCCGAGGCAGGCCAGCAGGATCAGCACCCGCAGGCCGAGCACCGCGTTCACGCCGCCGGCATCGAACAATCCGTACAACACCACCTGCCCCAGCCACTGGCCCTTGAGCACCGTGTCGTTCCGCACCACATCAGTGGCCGGAAACACCCCGAAGGGATCGACCGCCGGAATCCCGTGCTGCACGATCTCGCGGCCGCTGGCGATGTGCCACCAGAAGTCGCTGTCCCACAGGGGGATGGCAAAATAACCGGCGCAGACAACCAGGAACAGGAACAGGCTCAGATAAAACGGCCATGCCCCTGCTGTCGCCACGCGGTATCCGGACTGCTGCTGATCGCTAATAGACTGCCTCTGCTTTCCGATGCGGATCATCGGCACTGATTGACGCCACCATCTGCTATTGTACCCATTTCGACACGGGACGCGGCATGGCGGGCATTGAGCGGGCAATCGTCGGTTTTCATCAGGATGAACACGATGACTGGGTGGCGGATCTGGCATGCGGCCACACCCAGCATGTACGCCATCGGCCACCCTGGCAGGAACGCCCCTGGGTGATCACCGCGGCGGGGCGCGCCCAGCACCTCGGCCAAAGCCTGGCATGTAAAAAATGCCTGCCCGGCACGGGGGAGCCGGCGCAGGCCGAAGGCGCGGCGGATGACGACCATCTGGCCTGAATCCGTTGGCCTAAATCCGTGGTTAAGCCCCGGATTGGGGTCTGCTATAATCGCCCACTTTCCTTTTCCACACGGCCCAACCGGCGGGGAGCAACACGACACATGAATGTACTGGTCATCGGCAACGGCGGGCGTGAACACGCCCTCGCCTGGAAAGCCGCCCAATCCCCACAGGTAGAAAAGGTCTTCGTCGCCCCCGGCAATGCGGGCACCGCGCGCGAGCCGGGGCTGGAAAATGTCGCCATCGGCGTGCAAGACATCGACGCCCTGCTACGCTTCGCCAGGGAGTCCGATATCGGCCTGACCATCGTCGGCCCCGAGGCGCCGCTGGTAATCGGACTGGTGGATGCCTTCACTCAGGCCGGCCTGCGCTGCTTTGGTCCGACCCGGGCGGCGGCGCAACTGGAAGGCAGCAAGGCCTTCACCAAGAATTTTCTGGCCCGTCACAACATCCCCACCGGCCGCTACGGAAATTTCACCGACATGGATGAGGCCCTGGCCTATGTGCGGGCACAGGGCGCGCCCATCGTCGTCAAGGCCGATGGCCTGGCCGCAGGCAAAGGCGTGATTGTGGCGATGACCGTGGCCGAGGCCGAGGCCGCCGTGCGCGATATGCTGGCCGGCAATGCCTTCGGCGAGGCCGGGCACCGTGTGGTCATCGAAGAGTTTCTGGAGGGCGAAGAGGCCAGTTTCATCTGCATGGTGGACGGCAAACACATCCTCCCGCTGGCCACCTCACAGGATCACAAACGCGTGGGCGAAGGCGACACCGGCCCCAACACCGGCGGCATGGGTGCCTACTCCCCCGCCCCCGTGGTCACGCCCGCGATTCACGCCCGCATTATGGCCGAGGTGATCGAGCCCACGGTTGCCGGCATGGCCGCCGAGGGCAATCCCTACACCGGGTTCCTGTATGCCGGGCTGATGATCGACCACCATGGTGCGCCCCGGGTCATCGAATACAATTGCCGCTTCGGCGACCCCGAAACCCAGCCCATCATGATGCGCCTCCAGTCGGACCTGGTTGAACTGTGTGAGGCGGCACTGGACGGTCGACTGGACCGGGTCACCGCCCAGTGGGATCCGCGCGCCGCGGTGGGCGTGGTGCTGGCGGCGGGCGGTTATCCCGGCCCCTATGCCAGCGGCCAGCTGATCTCCGGGCTGGACGCTGCCGACGGCGATGACTGCAAGGTCTTCCATGCCGGCACCGCGCTGCGGGACGGCAATACCGTCACCGCCGGCGGCCGGGTATTGTGTGCCACGGCACTGGGCGACAGTGTGTTTGAGGCCCAACAAAAGGCCTATGCGCAGGCCGACAAACTGCATTGGGACGGCGCCTTTTACCGTAGGGACATCGGCTATCGCGCCGTCCAACGCGAACACTCGGCCTAAAAAGCTGTCCCACTCAACGATTTCCCCATCAATATTGATCCGTTCCGATAAGGAAAAAAAACAATGACCACACCCTTCGTCGCCATTCTCATGGGTTCCGATTCCGATCTGCCCGTCATGCAGAGCACGCTCGACACCCTGGACCAGCTGCAGGTGCCTTATGAGGTGAAAATCACCTCCGCCCACCGCACCCCCGATGCCACGCACCATTACGTCTCCAGCGCCGATAAACGTGGCTGTGCGGTGTTCATCGCGGCGGCCGGGCTGGCGGCCCATCTGGCGGGCGTGGTGGCCTCCCTGACCATCAAGCCGGTGATCGGCGTACCCATGGATGGTGGCCCGCTCAACGGTCAGGATGCCCTGCTGTCCACGGTGATGATGCCCGGCGGTATCCCCGTCGCCACCGTGGCCATCGGCAAGGCCGGCGCCAAAAATGCCGCCTATCTGGCCGCCCAGATACTCGCCCTCGGCGACAGCGGACTGGCCGAGCGGGTGAAGGCCGAACGGGCGGCAAACGCCCGCAGCGTGATCGCCAAGGATGCCCAGCTACAACAGAAACTGGCGGCGAAGTAAGGCCCCACCGACCCCCCGCGCCGCCGACGATCACCCGCCATGACCCGCTGGCAACTTAGCCAGGCCGCACGCACCCTCCATGCCGGGGGCATCATCGCCTATCCCACCGAGGCGGTGTTCGGGCTGGGCTGCGACCCGCTCAATGCCGAGGCCGTACAGCGCCTGCTGGCGATCAAACAGCGGCCGATGCATAAGGGGCTGATCCTCATTGCCTCCCGCCTTGAGCAGCTTCAGCCCTTCATTGCACCACTGGATGAGGCCGCCCTGACACTATTACGGGAGAGCTGGCCCGGCCCGATCACCTGGCTGCTGCCGGCGCGGGCCGACACCCCCCGCTGGCTTCGGGGGGAACACGCAAGCATCGCCGCGCGAGTGACCGCTCACCCTTTTGCTGCGGCCCTGTGTGAGGCCGCCGGTCACGCCCTGGTATCCACCAGCGCCAATCCCGCTGGCCTGCCACCCGCCCGCGAGCCTCTGCGGGTGCGCAAATATTTCCCCACCCAGCTCGACGCCATTCTGAGCGGTGCGGTCGACCGACAGGCCAGCCCCACCCCCATTCGGGATCTGACCTCAAAAAAACTTATACGCCCCGGCAAGTCATAAATAACGCTGATATCCCCCCAAAAGGAATACTTGACTAAGATGCTAGGCTTTACTACATTAGCAATCAGTTATATTAAATATTACTTATTTATCCACCTGCAAATTGCCGAGGAGGCTCATATGTCTGGATTCATCCCGAACTTTGCTCACGACGGCGTGGTCACCGTCAACCGCGTCATTCTCAAAGATGGCTACAGTGTCGACGACCTGCAGGAGCGCGTCGCCCTGCTGTGTGAAAACGTCAAAACCTATCACTCGGACACCGGTTTTGTTGGCGGGCTCGTCGCCCTCAACACCGGCAATATCTCCAACGAAGGCTCCACCGTCGGCAAGGCCGTGGAGAGCGATATGAAGGGCAGAGAGGCCCTGATCATCACCTTCTGGAATTCCTTCGAGGAACACGAGGCCTCACACCGCAGCGACACCTTCCAGCCACTGTTTCAGAAGGTGATCGATATCTGTGAAAACGGCAACGAAGAGATCGCCTACGAAATGCTGTGGTCGGGCAAGGCCTACGATGAGGAACAGGCCAGGGCCGCCAAAGAGGCCAAGGCCAAACACGCGGCATAATCCGCTTTAACGGTTACCTCCAGGCCAGGGATGGCACCTACCGTTTTCTGTCTGCTTCACCCAGCTATCGCCGCAGTCACGTCGGCTCTAATGGCAGGATAGCGGCGAGAAACGGCACTTTCAACACAGTACCAACACCCTGCCAGGCACCCCGCCCGGTCGCAAAAACCGCCTCCGTGGTGTAACCTCTGCCCCTGATTTTTTACCCTGCGCACTGCACCGCCAGTGGTCATGGGTCGTATACTTTTCATACCGGGACACACTATGAGCCAACCTGACATCCAGGCAATAAAAGACTACCTACTCGATTTACAGGACCGGATCTGCGCGGGTATCGCCGCAGAAGACGGCAGCGCCGGTTTTCTTGAGGACAACTGGGAGCGTGAGACCGGCGGGGGCGGCGGACGCACCCGTGTGCTCACCGATGGTGCCGTGTTTGAACAGGCCGGCATCAATTTCTCACACGTGTCCGGCGGCAACCTGCCTGCCTCTGCCACCGCCCACCGCCCGGAACTGGCCGGGCGGACCTTCGAGGCCCTCGGCGTGTCGCTGGTGATCCATCCCAAAAACCCCTATGCGCCGACCTCCCATGCCAACGTGCGGTTTTTTATCGCCGAAAAAGCGGGAGAGGATCCCATCTGGTGGTTTGGTGGCGGCTTCGACCTCACCCCCTACTACCCCTTTGAGGAGGATGTGATTCACTGGCACCAGATGTCGAAAAATGCCTGTGATCCCTTTGGCCCCGAGGTCTACCCGCGCTATAAAAAATGGTGCGATGACTATTTCTTCCTCAAACACCGGGGTGAAACCCGCGGCGTTGGCGGCCTGTTTTTCGATGACCTCAACGAGTGGGGATTCGACAAAAGCTTCGCCTTCATGCGTAGCGTCGGGGATCATTACCTTGAGGCCTATCGCCCCATCGTCGCCCGGCGCAAGCATACCGAATACGGCGAGCGAGAGCGCGATTTCCAGTTATACCGTCGTGGCCGCTATGTGGAATACAACCTGGTTTATGATCGTGGCACGCTGTTCGGTCTGCAGACCGGCGGACGCACCGAGTCCATTTTGATGTCACTGCCGCCGCTGGTGAAATGGCGTTACAACTGGCGGCCCGACGCCGGCAGCCCCGAGGCGGTGCTCTATGACGACTACCTGCATCCCCGTGACTGGTCGGACTTCCTGCAGTAGAGAAAAACGACTGACTCGGCGGCCCCAAAAATCACCCGGCAGACAAAACCGCCTGCGCATCATCGGCGGTCAATGGCGTGGCCGCAAACTGGATTTTCCGGATGCCGAAGGGCTGCGTCCCACCCCCGATCGGGTGCGCGAAACCCTGTTCAACTGGCTACAGGGGTATGTCGCCGATGCCCGCTGTCTGGACCTGTTCGCCGGCAGTGGCGCCCTGGGGCTTGAGGCACTGTCTCGCGGGGCGGCCCGTGCGGTACTGGTGGAAAACCACCCCGCGGCCATCCACCAGCTAGAGGCGAATCTACGCACCCTCGGCTGCACCACGGGGGTGGTTTCCCCACTGCCGGTGGCGACCTTCCTGGAGCGCGGACCGGGCGGCGTCACCTACGACCTGGTGTTTCTCGACCCGCCCTTTGGCAGGGGGTTCATCCAGGGCAGTATCCTGCTACTAGACAAGCTCCAGTGGCTGAGCCCGCAGGCCCACGTCTACCTGGAGATGGAGGCGACATCGCCCGTCCCCGAACTGCCCGCAAGCTGGCAGCTGATTCGCGAACAGACCGCCGGCCAGGTGCGCTACTGCCTGATCCGCACCGCTTAACTGCCACCGCCATTGCCCAATCCATGCGACAATCTACCCATGCCTAACATCGCCATCTATCCCGGAACCTTTGACCCGATCACGCACGGACACACCGATCTGATCGAGCGGGCCAGCCATCTGTTCGACCAGGTCATCGTCGCCGTGGTGGCCAGACCCGCAAAAAATACAGTCTTCACACTCGACGAGCGACTGAGCCTGGTTGCCATTGCGCTGGCGGGGCAAAAGGGGGTGGAGGTCTGTAGTTTCGAGGGACTGCTGGTGGAATTTGCCCGCCAGAAGGGGGCCCGGGCCATCCTCCGCGGGCTGCGTGCGGTGTCCGATTTTGACTATGAATTTCAGCTGGCGGGCATGAACCGCAAGCTCGCGCCCGATATCGAAACCCTGTTCCTGACCCCGGCCGAGCAATATGCCAATATCTCTTCCTCCCTGGTCAAGGAAATTGCAGCACTAGGAGGGGATGTCTCCCCCTTCGTCCACAAAGAAATCGTGGCTGAACTGGCCAAAAAATTGCGTTAAAATGCACCAAATATCTTTTTCCACGTCTAACGTGGCACACGCTGAATGAGTTTCTGAACATGGCCTTAATCATTACTGATGAATGCATCAACTGTGATGTCTGTGAACCCGAATGCCCCAACGGGGCCATCACCCAGGGTGAAGAGATCTACGAAATCGATCCGGACCTGTGTACCGAGTGCGTCGGCCACTACGAGACGTCACAGTGCGTTGACGTCTGCCCGGTGGACTGCATTCCGTTCGACCCGAATCACCGGGAAAGCCAGGACGAGCTGCGCGCCAAATATGAACACCTCATGGCGAAAAGCGCCTGAGCTGTACCCAACGCTACAGGCCTGAATTTCCGAGTCCGCAGCGAGCAGACTCCTGGACATAAATTCCGCGAGACGGGGCCGCCAAGGCGCTGATCCCTAACCATTTCCTGAGTATCGTGCGGGGTTTCTGATGCCTGAAAATTCGCACTGCTGGCGCTTGCACGGCCCCCACCGATTGGGTAGACTCGTGGCTGATTTTGAATTGTCCCCAACGGGGGAGAAATCCGAGGAGCATTAACATGGCTATTATTGTACCGATTACTGTATTCCTGTTTATCATCGTGTCTACCACCATCCTTGGCGGTATTGGCTGTGATCAAGCAGCTGCAGCCCGTAAAAAATAAGACCTGAAAAGGGCCTCTGGTAAATCCAAAGATTAACCAGAGGCTCACGCAAAAGCCCGGATATATCCGGGCTTTTGTCTCTTTTATCATTCTTGTTCTGCCATTCTGCGGATAGTTATTCAAGCCGCTAAACCGGTGCTGGCCCAACAGATTCGGCCTCCCCTACTTACCGTTGTATCCATGCAAACTCCACCCGACGCACATTCAGACGCAGGCTCAGCACCCGTACCCACGGCATCCGGTGAATATCGCCGCCTGATAAAATTCATCGGCGTATCCTCTTTTTGCCTGTTCGTCGGCACCGTCCACGGTGTACTGCAGGTTATCCGCCCGATCCGCGCCTGGCTCGACAGCATCGGTAGTCCCTACGGCGGCCCGGGCCACCTCATTGATCCCCTGGCCCATGCCCACATCAATGTGGTGGGCGGCGTGGTGGTCTTCCTGATGGGCGCAACCTATTATCTGCTGCCCAGGATGAGTGGTGTCAGCCTCTACTCACAACGACTGGTGGAACACACCTTTTGGTGGACGAGCCTTGGCATCGCGGGATTTTATAGCACGCTGATGAGCTTCGGCATCATGGAAGGGCGCGCCCTGCTGGAGGACCCCAGTCTGGTGGCCGGCATCCATCGCTTCTACGGCCCGACCATTGCTACCGTCTCCACAATCATGGGCATCGGTTTCTGGGTGTATTTTGCCAATATATTTCTCACCATCCGGAAGATCCGCCGCACATCATGATGCTGGAATGCGGCTGTCCGGGTGAATATCCGGACTGGCACAATCAAACCATCGACCTTGCACATCACGCCGCGCATGTTTTACCCATTGCCTCCTTTCTGCACATGCCCCTGTCATTTGAGCTATACCGGCAACGCCAGCAAAGTGAGATCGAGCAACTGGAACTCAGCGAGCGCTGGGCGGGATTTGCGCTGACCCGCACCGGCTGGTTGCGCGGCAAGATGATACGCCTGCTGGAAGACTGCGAATCACCCTCACGTCATTTTCAACGCCTGCCCGCGGACTTTACCCTGCACGGCTTTTTACATGAGGGCGGTATCGGCACGGTACGCAAAAGCATCCGCCGCCAACAGGAGCTACTACTCGATGGAGGGCGTATGCCCCGGGAGATGTACCTGAGCTATCTCACCTGCCCGAAGTGCAGCGAGGCACGCGGAGGTGAGCGCATTTTATTGCTGCGTCGCTGGCGCCCCAGCACACGGCTGGCGCAGAAGATGGGTTAGGAGTCTGCCTTCGGCAAGGCTTTTTGACTCAAGGGGAAGCTAAGCATCGTTTCTTCTTTCGTTTCCGCCCGTATCACCTGCACCGACAACGATTGCGTCAGCGGATCATCGACCCGCACCGCACGACGATAGACCCCCGTAAAGCCGTCCTGAATGGCCTGCCGCCATTCGGCCTGTTCACCCACACGAATATTGATCACCAGACCAACACCGGGTTTATAGACCTCGCGACTGGCGATAACAATAAATTCATTCATTCCCACCACCGGCGGGCTGGGGCGCACCTCCACCCTGAATTCCAGATCCTGCCACTGCTGCGGCCCCATAATCACAGCCTGCCCATCGGCACAACCCGACAACAATGTGAACACAGCGATGGCGGCAAGAAAGCGTGCCCCGTTTCCAAGCCAGGACGGCCAGAAAAATTGCGCGTGGCGAAAAATCATGGCTGACGCCCGTCCCCTGCATTGCGCTGCAGATAATCCAGGATAAGGCCCAACTCTTCCTTATCCAGCGGCCTTCGTGCCTTGGCTTGCATGCGCATCTGCATGCGCTGTAACACGCCAGGCCATGTCGTTGCGGAGTGAGCGGTCGGCTGTGGTGCGCGGTGACAATCATCACACTTGGCAAGATACAACTGCGTCACTGCTGAACCCGCCTCGGGGTACTCCACGGTCACCTGAGGCGCTTCGCCCGTACAGGCCGTCACAGCCAGCGATGTTATACCTATAAAACTACTTTTTAGATGCGTCATTTTTTGCATTCTCGTCACGCACCGCCGCCTTGTCTTTTTGTGGAGCCTGCTTGCCGCTCAACTTGTCATGGTCCAGGCGGCCTGCCACTTTGGAGCCATAAAAATTAACCATGAAATAGACAAACGTGCCGAACACGGCGAGATACAGCAGGGCCGCACCAAAACCCCAGTCAATCCATTCACGCTCGTAACCGGGACGATCGCCCCAAAAGGGAAAACTCAGCCCCACCGCCACCAACAGCACCGCGATAATGATACCAAAAAACCAGCGCGGCACCGGTTTCTGTGAATCAGGAATCGCATCAATCAGCTCCCAATCCTCAAGTCCACGTTTGGCACGGCGCTCCTCATCCGAGGCATAACCAAAATTATCCTCTGGAATTTCGCCCCACTTGGCATCGGTAACCGCCTTCACAGGCTGCGTATTTTCTGCTGACGATTTATCCACCGCATCATTTTTTTCTGTATTCATAAATTACTTACCTGCCTTTTACAATGGCGTCTTTTCGACAAAATGCTGGACGCGATAAGCCGTGTGCCAGCCATCCATCGCATTCACATGCACCAAAAATGAGTGTAGCCCCGGCGGAACATTAGGCTTCATGTGCAGCATCAGATCAATTCGTCCCGCGCTATCGAACCGCGCCACATTATCCGACAGACTATATTTGTCTGCCGCAATGCCTTCAATACTGACCTTTAATTCGGCATTGCGATAGAGCTTGTTGGATACAGCGATGCGATAATCACGGATTGAGGTAGCAAATTGCTGATCGGCACGATAAACCGCCAGGTGGTAATAGTCATAACTCACCAGCCCCCAGATAAACATTCCCAGGCCCAGGGCACTAAACGGCAAGGTCCAGCGCATGCGCAGCGACATGGAGGCAAGATTACGCTTTGATTTGTGCGTCTCGGTGGCGCCCTTGGTGAAACTCAACAGACCCGACTCGCCCTTTTTTGCCTGCAGGGTATTACAGGCATCAACACATTCACCGCAGTTAATGCAACTGTCATACATATCTGTATTGCGGGGATCGAGTCCAATAAAACACACGGTGCTACAATAGTTACATTTTTCACACTGCGCAGCGCGCGATTCATCATAGGCCAGCTTGAGCGTCTGATGCGTTTTAAAGCCGTGTTGCCAGACGCGATAAACGCACATGAACCGGCACCAGAAATGTCGGATAAAACTGACATCAACCAGCACCACAAGCATACAGATAAAATAGATATAATGCAGCGAGTCGGCGAGCCGCTCATCATCCCGAAAGGTCACGAACGACCAGATTACATCCGGCGGATAAAAATAAAACAGGGGAATGAAGGCCAGCAACATCGACATTGCCAGCAGGATCAGTCCCAACAGCAACCAATTGATAAAGCGGTTTTTGCTCGCGGCCACTTTCATTCTATCGCCGGAAACACTCACGTCGGCACGCTTGCCCAACAGGCGGTAGGTCCATTCGTTGGCGATTTCAGACAGGGTATTTTGCGGGCAGGCCCAACCACAAAAAGCGGTTCCAACGGTGGAATACAACATCACCATGCCGCTGGCCAGCAGCATCCACAAACCAAAGATTAAAAAGAAGTCGGCCCACCAGATCTGGCGATCCAATACCACAAAGGCGCCCGTCACCAGATCAATGCGCAACAGGCCGCTGACCGGAATAATAATCGCAATTGCGATAAACAAAAACTGCGTCAATCGACGTCGCCAATGAAACCGCATGCCGCTATTGGCGGGTTCGACGATAATGGGAATCTGACTAAGAGAATCGTTACGGCTCATGCAAAAGATACTACCATTTTAGGTGTAATTTTTCAGTCACGCACAGCAGAAAAAATATTCCGTCGGCGACAATGACGACTATTTTAATAGGGCTTTACGGGCGCAGTGACCGCCTTTAAGGGGACTCGTGAAGTTCGATGGACAGCGGACTCAGTGCGGCAAACCGTTGTCGATAATGGCCTGCCTGCGCTGTGTTACCCGCGGCTTCTGCCAGCCGCCACAACCCTCTCAGGGCCTCGACATGATCCGGGCGGATCTTCAATACCGACTCCAGCAACTGCCGCTCACTCACTCCTCGCGCCTGCGCAGCCGTGCGATCCAGCAGCACGGCATCGGCCAATGCAAAACCGACCCACCGATCCCTTGGGTTTGCCTGGTAGGCCAGGGGTAACAAACGTCGGCCCTCTGCGGACTGCTCGCGCAACAGGGCCAACCAGCTTCGGTGGGCCAGCTCAGTCGCCGCGTAGGCCCGTTCAAAATAGGGAAAATGGTCGCCCTTAACCTGCAACTGCCGGGCTGCAGCATCAATCCCCGGGCGCACGGACACCAGCCAGGACAGCACCTGTGACAGGTCCAGGCCACCGCTATAACGCGCCCCCGGTAACTGATATTCGATCACCGGCGCCCACTCATCCTGGATGGCAGTTTTGAGTGGCGGGATATGACCCCAGTAACGGCCCAGCCAGGTCCAGGTGCCCTCACCTCCGGTCGCCTCATCCTGTTGCACCGAAGACAGGCGCTGCATATTTGCCAATAGCTGTTCGCTGTTGATCTCGCCATCACGCACGCCCACCATCGCCAGGCGAAAGGCATCGACAAAAATAACCGCATCTGGAAAGGCCTGCCTAAAAGTCTGTAACACCACTTGCAGGTTATTCACATCGAATTGATTGAGCGCCAACCATTGTACGAACACCCCACCCGGTGCCAGATGATTGCGGGCACGTTCAAATTGCTGTCGTGACAGCAATGCACTGCGCCCTACCAGGTCAGGATGAAAAAGGTCGCCCACAATCACGTCAAACCGTTCGGGATTACTTTGTAAAAAATGCCGCGCGTCATCACGCACAATACGCATTGACTCGGTCACGCCCCGGTTAACCAAGGCGAATTCGTTGCGTGCCGCGCTGATTGCGCCTAACGATAATTCTACGGCTGTACGTTGCAGCTGGGGATAGGCGAGGGAGGCCGCTGCGGATATCCCGGTACCCAGGCCCAGGAACAGTACGTTATGCGGTTCGGGGTGTAGCAGCAACGGCAGGCGCACCTGGTTCATTTGCACCACCACTGCCGTGGGGTCGGAAGAGGCATCCATACGACGCATATCCGCCAGTAACAGACGCTGTCCATCCGGACGTTCCACCACATGGGTGATGGAAATGGCATCTTCATTCAGCTTCAGCAGCCGCGCATCACCATAGGCCTGCGGCAACAATTCAGAAATACTGGGCATTTCCAGCACCGGCAACACCGCAAGGCCCAGCACCAGCACTGCGCCCCAGACCGGCCGGGACGTCCAGGCCTGCGCCATACTGAGACCCAGAACTAGCAGCAAAATGGCGCCGGTGGCGACCGTGGCACTACTGCCGATGCTCGGGATCAACACGAAACCTGCCAGCAAAGCCCCGCCTGCGGCGCCCAAGGAATTGGCACCATAAAGCCAGACGCCACTCTGAAAGCGATCACCCAGGCGCATGGCCAGCAGGGGCAACCATGCACCCAGCACCAGCGTTACCGGCAGAGTCAGGCTGACCACCGCGGACCCCTGTAGCCACAGCGCCGCTGACAGCGAAGAGAATCGCCCCTCTTCGAGCCAGGCCGACAGCACCGGCAACCACCACAGACTCAGAATTGCAAAACCGCAGGCGATAATGGGCAACAGCGTGAACCAGATACGTTGGGTGAGGTAGCGGGCCAGCAGACTACCAAAGCCAATACCCAGCAAAAAGACGGCGAGGATAATGGCTAGCACATATTCCGTACGCAACATCACCATCCCGAACAGACGCGTCCAGCCAATTTCCAGCATCAACGCGCCGCCGCCAACCCCGGCATAAATCAGCAACCATTTTATGGCTGGCCGTTGTATGACAGGCTCATCCGACACACGCTCGCTGGCCTCATGTCGCCAGGACAAAAACAGTGCGATCACAGCCACCATACAACCCAGCACCGCAACCGCTCGCAGTGAGGACAACCAGCCCAGGTTGGGTAACAACCACAGCGGCAACAATGCGCCGATGGCCCCGCCTAGTGCGTTAATACCATACAGTCCGCCCAGGGTGATTTTCGTATTCTGCACCGCAGAGAGCACCAATGGAAAACCGGCCCCCATGGCCAGGGCGGGCACCATCAATACCAGGGTCACCACAATAATCTGCAAGCCCAGCCAGCCCGAATAGCCCATGCTGCCGGCCAGCAGGGAAAATTGTCCGTCCAGAAACTGAAACATCATGGGTATCAGCAGTGCCGCGATGGCGATCGACAGCTCCAGCCATGCGAACAGACGTAAAGGTCGCGCTGTCCTACGGCTCCAGTATGCACCTATCAGACTGCCCGCCCCCAGGCCTGCCATGTAGGCGGTAACGGTAGCCACCACGCCAAAAATGCTGACGCCAAACTGCAACGACAACATGCGTGTCCAGAGGATTTCATAACAGAGACCCGCCGCACCAGAGACCAGGTAAAGCGAAATCAGGATAAGGCCGAGCCGACGTGTAACAAGAACCTGTTGCATGAGAAGCCGGCCGTCAGTTAGCAGAAACGTAGGAAAATAAATGCGCGAATAATGTTAATAATCTATTGATGTCTTTAAAAGCCCACGCAAACAGTAATCATGCTGTGCACGACCTTAAAAGGGATAAAACCAGACAATCCCAACAACGGCATGCCCGAGGGCCAAGGTGAGACTCAGACCGGCACATACCATATGGGCAACGAATACAGGCTTACCATAAACCCCCATGGCCACACCCAGGGCGGCCGTTGCAATCAAGAAAATCAGCAGCGGCACACCCATAAAAAACATCACCAGACGCTTGGTTTGATCTTCAATCGCTACCAGCGCGCTTTTTGCCGACCGATCAGAGTCGAAAGACTGAATTACGCTTGCACTCTGCTGTTCACTATCTTCCAGCCGCGATAAATCTTTTTGTTGCGATTGGGCTTCCGATACCACTGGAGACGATTCCGTGTTTTCATCGGCCACACTCAATGCCGGAAAACTACCCAGCAACACAACCAGCCAGATCAGGCGCACAACCATGTTACTCATGCTCAGCACTTTCCCCATCTGACTTTTTGGTGGCGAAATACCAGTACAGCACGGCCATCAACACAAAAGGCAAAAGTATGATTAACAACAGAAATATAAATATTGCCCAGGGTGTCTCAATCGTCACATGGGCATAGCGATAACTGTCCACCGCGTAGGCAGACGACATCAGCGTAAACAACAACATGAACAACGGAATCTGGATGAACAATTTACGCACTGGAGGCACTCACTTGGTTATCATTTGAGGGTCAGCTGTTGCTGGCGCATTTCTGGCGCAACGAAACCCGAAAAAGTCTGAGGCATAATAGGGAAGCGAGAAGTTCCGGTGATACGCGGATGTCGAAAATGGATCGCTCTTCCAGGAGCCACCGCGCCGAACCTTGTAAACACCATCCACGGCCACCAGGTCCGCCACTTTCATACCACGATCTGCCGCACTGGTGGCCTGCATTTTTTTAGGCTGAAACACATCACTGTCTTCAGTCGAACCCTGATATGGGGTGAAATCACTGGCCGTCCATTCGCTCACATTACCGGCCAAATCGTAAACGCCATACGGGCTTACACCGGCTTTATATTTCATGACTTGCGTGCTCGAACCGACGTGATAATAGGTATTCAACCTGCTGGCATCCATCGTGTTACCCCAGGGCCAGCGACGCCCATCTGTACCCCGAGCCGCCTTCTCCCATTCGGCCTCCGTGGGCAAGCGTTTTCCTGCCCAGGCACAGTAATCAACCGCGTCATTCCATGCCACCATGGTTACCGGGTACAACGTCTTTCCGTCCGGGATTGTCCCCTCGGTCCAGTCGAGGGGTGGGCGATGCTTCGTCATAACTACAAAGCGCGCATACTCCGCATAGGTCACCGGATATTTGTCAATCTGGTACTCAGGCAATACAACCTCGTGTTGGGGACGATTAAATTTATCCGCCCGCTCCGAATCGGTACCCATCAAAAACGGCCCTGCCGGAATCGACACTTCAGTACTTATGTCTGCCCACTGCTCGGGCGTCAGTAACGCCTCGACCTCATTCCAGGCATAGGTCCTGGTCGCCTGCTTCTGCGATTCATGGTGGCGGTGACGCTCGATGTCCTCACCAGCGGCGCGGATGTGATCTTTCATATCGGCCAAATCATAGGTGGCGCGATCTTTCATATCGGCCATACGGTTTGCACCCAGTTTCACCACATGTAGGGCCCCAAAGACCATTGCTGCAGCAATGCAGGTAATTATGGTGGCCGCAAGATAGCGCTCACGTTTCTGCTGTTCTTGCGACGTCAGCTTGATTTGATAAGTTTTTTCCTTGTGCTGCATTGCCACTCTAGACTCCAGAATCGGCATTTTTATCGGCACTCAGCCGGCCGCCAGTCAACGTCGTTCGTGTTTCCGGCTCCCCGGTGGCGACCGTATCGGTCTCGCCATCCGATACATGTCGCGCCTTCTTCCAGCCATATACCCGTTTATTCATAATCTCACCCAGCACGCCACCAATCATAGCGGCCTCCATCGCCAGGATGACGAAAAAGCCCCACCAGCCTAACGGCATCAAGGCGGCACCCTCGGGCACACCGATATATTCGACGGTCTGGTAATAGGCAGCAAATCGCACGATAAGGGGTGGAAATATTGCAATCCACTTTCCACCCAGACCATAGACATACGATACTGAAATACCCACAACCACTGGCCATACAAAAAGCTGCAGGAACCACAGAAAATTAAACGTCTGCAGCCCCCAAAACAATTCGATTCGGACACCAAACAGCCAGTCACCAAACACATTCACCAGGCAACCAACCAGCAGGGCGATCCAGAATGAATACCAGTGCACGCGGAATATCATTGCTGATATTCCTTGCCAGTGAGTTTCTCATAGGCAGTCTTTTTAGTTTCTTCCAGATACCAGTCTTCCACTTTCAAACTGGCAATATACTGGGCAAGCACTCGCCGATCGGCCTCCGGGATATCAGCATAAGATGGCATACGGAATCTTTCTTTAAGTCTGGAGGGAATGATTGACTGAGGATCTTTTGCCGAAAAATAATCGTATAACCACTGTTCATCACGCATCGAACCCATGCCGTCTAACGATGGCGCAGGAACCGCCTGCATAATATTACGCAGCCCCCACAAGGCATGACAATCACGACAATTGTATTTCCGGTAAAGGACAGATGCCTCAGAGGCCAGCTGTTCCGACGCGGTACTGTAGAAAGGGATCCCCGGATCCTTTTCTGTCTGCTGACCCGCCATCCAGCCCTTAACAGCCATTGCAATCACCGCAAAGACGACAATCCCGAGAAGAATACCTTTTTCACCTTTTTTCATCATCAGGATTTCTGTTTTCTCGCAGCCTCTTTTTCCAGATACACCTTACGCAAGGCTTCCTGATCACGATTTACCTTCATCGCTTTTTCAAACTCTTCTGGCGCCATCTTGTCTCGGTCATTTTCATCGAATACAACGTATTTGATATCCTCATCAAACTGATCATTCTGCGCAGCCCAACGCACCCAATAGATTGCCGTCAACACAATCGCCGCGCCCGCAACCAACCAAAGGTAAATTGTCCAACCATCTTCAAACGAATTAAAAAACTCAGCCACCTTACACCTCCTAAAACAAATATCCGTGAAGCATTTGTGCCGCCCCAAATCCCACCGCCACAACGATACCCAGCAGAATCCAGACAAACATTATCATTTCGCCCCGCTTCAAACTGGACGATTTCCCTTTTAACATAAACATGAATACAAAAATCGTAAAAACAATGATGGAGGCAATCAGAAAATAAAATATTCCGACGCTAAACTCCTGAGATTTCATACCCTCGATGCTGGTATCAACACCAAACGGCCCTGAACCCTCTTTTACCGAAAGAGCAACTCCTATCAACTCGCTTACTGGCAACCGAGAAAATACTGTGTCAACCACCGTTTTTATTACTTCAGGAATCATATTTCTACAGCACACACTCAAGGAAAATAGCCGATGCGGGAGACACCGTTGAACTCACTTGGACAATCATTTTACCATGTTAAGTCCATTGACCGTAAAAAATATCAACAGCTAAACGGCCAGGGCCATGTCGGTTTCCCGACATGGCCCTGGCCTCCAACCAATCAATTTAGAACGTCTAAATCAACCGTAATCACCGATACCCGGCTTGCCCTGATCCGTTTTATCAACATAAAAACTATAGATAAAAGGTGCGGTGTAAACCAGCAGTATCCAAATCAACATTGCCAATGGGCCATTATCAAGATCTATCATGATTGCTTCTCCTCTCGAATTCCTAGAATTTAGTGACCAAAGTGTTTCGGCTCCCAGCCATAATCAGGCAGGCGCTTTACGGCAATCATCACACCCAGGCAGAAAAAGACGATGAAGAAAATGTCAATGGTATATCCCTTATCCCACCAGGGCTGCACGCGTTCACGACGAATCTCGCCGGTATTAGGATCAGTGATCCAGTTACCTTCAAAATTGGCCATAACCACAGCATCGCCCAATATATTGAACTCACGCAGATCGGCCTTTTGCTGCTTAAGCTCGATGATCGCGTCCTTGATCAGGCGAAGATCATCCATTTCTAAGGGATGACGCTCCTGCAAATGAGCCCACTTGGAACCATCTGCCTTGACCTTATTTACCATGTATTCCATCGCTTCCGCATCGCTCTTACCCTGAATCGCCGGAGAATCCATCAATGCAATGTATTCTTCGTAGATAGCCGCATTCGGGCGTTGGCCCCAAAGCGGAAAGGTAATCAGGAATGCCGTGACGATCGTCAGCAACAAGATGCCGATGATGGGTGGGGGCAGACGATTATTGTCTTCCGTAATCCCGCCCAGGCTTTCACCTTCCCAAACGGCCTTCGCCTTTTCATTCTGATCGTCCGTACACAGGGTGTGCAGTGGGTTATCAAATTTCCAAGCCATGTCTACTCCCCTTATTTCATGTTCAGAACAAAGTCGATTAACGCACGGGCTTCACTGTCAGCAGCCGGCACCGGAACCTCTGGCGGATAGATCGACTCGCCAGCAGCATATGCCGTATAGGCAGTACGCCAGCCATCATAGTCAATGGTATTTCCGCTAGCATCCTTCTCACCCCACAGGTAATCATAGCGAGGCATGATGGAATGCGACTGAACCAGACGAGGATTGAAGAAGTGCATCATCATCCATTCACGTGAGGAGTTACGCGAACCCACGTGCGTCAAATCAGGCGCCTTGCGGTCAGAACCAAATGCGGTTGGTGACTCACCGTTAAAGTCTCCCAGCATAGGCGGTGCACCGAAGTACTGCCAATCCTGCGTCTGTTCCGGCAACAAGGTGTGACACCACCAGCAGCCTTCACGGACAAACATGATTTTACCCTTACCAACCAGCAGGCGCTGTGAATCACTGGCTTTCGACAACGTCGCAGCAGGTGTCCAGCCACGGGTTGCCGTTGCATTTTCAATGTACGGCACCGCTACACCACCCTCTATGGTTTCCCGTACAAGGAAAACGGCTCCCTGCGCTTCAGATGCCTCCGCAATACGGCCTTTGGAAGCGCTTGCTGCGGACGGTGCTTTACCCAGAATCCGCGGATGGCGGATACCATTAGGAAACGGCACGTTGGCTTCATAAACAAAAGCGCGCGTCGATTCAATGGCAGCCCCCGTCTTGGGATCCTGGCTTATCTGTACCGTAATTGGCTTGGCATCACCCTGAAGAAACGGATCTTCGTAGCTGAAACCACCCACTCGACCAAATGACAACTGACGATCCATCGCAATGGATGTCGCGGATACATTCTGAATATCCACTGCTGGCATGTACAACGTAATAAACATGGATGTACCGAACGCTAAACCGAACATTCGGGTTCCGATTTTATATTCTCTAAAAGCCACGGTTAATTCCTCCCCTTAATTATTCTATTAACGTTCGTAGGCTAGCTCATGCGGCAAACGACCTGCAGGTATCGCAGTACCGGCACGGGCAGTCTTGTACATGTTGTAAAGCCATACGCAGTTACCAAGGAACACCATGGTGCCGCCAACCCAACGCGCAATCATGTAAGGATGTTCGGCGATGACGACATCGATATACGGTACTTCGTAGATTTTGCCTGCACCTTGAATCAGACCAGCGATGGTTATTGAGATCCAGTAGGTGGTAAAGCCAATCAGCAACATCCAGAAATGGAAGTTGGCCAAACCTAACGAATACAGTTTGCGACGCAGCAGAGTCTGCAAGCCGTAGTAGACGGCAGCCGCCTCCAGGAAGGTGGAAAAACCCAACAACGCCAAATGGGCGTGGGCCACGATCCAGCCAGTACCGTGAATATACCAGTTGATGGCACGTGTCTGCTGGAAACCACCTTGCATATTCAGCGGAATCGCCATCAACACACCCGTGATGGTGAATTTGATTTCGATATTTTCCACAAACATGCGCCATTTACCGGTCATGGTGAGCAGCAAGTTAGACACAAAGGCGATAGCCGGCACCAGGATCAGCACACCTTCCACTGACGCGAAAGACTTCAGCCATTCAGGCAGAGGTGCAGACATCAGGTGATGCGCAGCCGGCGTGGAATAGAACACCACAACAGACCAGAAGTGCAAATGACCAATGCGATGCGAGTACAGCGGGTTACCGGTTACCTTTGGCACCACGTAGTAAGAGATAGCAGCAGCAACTGGTGTAATCCACAGACCCAGCACATTATGGGCAAACCACCAGGTCAGGTACGCCTCAGTCAGACCTGTCAGCTGGAAGAACTCGGGTGAATTACCAACGGTGAACACGATGATCACCATGAATGTGGCGGCACCGAAGAACCAGTTGGTAGTGTAGATGCCCTGTGTACGACGCGTCTTGATCGTCATGAACACATTGACACACAGCGGTGTCAGCAGGCCCAGAATCACAACCACGTCGATAACGAAAGGCATATCGGAATATTCACGACCGGAACTCACGCCCATCCACAACAGGAACAGACCAAGAGACAGACCAATATTCCAAAGGAAGCAGTTCCATACACCCAGCTTTTCAGACCAAAGCTTGGTGTTACCCAACGCCGGCGTGATGTACATCATCGCCATCGCAAAGGCCATGGAAATCCAGCCAAGAATAACGGCCAACACGTGAACCTGACGCATGTGGCCAAACGACAGGATTTCACTGCCAGTCACAAAATCAGGAAACGCGAGCTTCGCCGCATTGAAAGAACCTAAACCGGTTCCAATTACAAACCAAATAATAGACGAAAATCCGAAATAGACCGCGGCTGATCCAGCCGGGATATCTTCCGCTTTCGCAAACAGGTATTTAAACATCTTTACCCTCCCAGGTTATTTTTTCTGAATCAACCAAAATTACTTCTTACTGCGTGGCATCAGCAAAAACCAGCTGAACCACATAAAACTGAGCGCTAACAAAATCCCCATCATTCCAGCAAAGGTAGCCATTTCAAATCCTCCCCAAAATTAAATCGAACACTTTTTCAAACACAAAAAATGAATCACGCCTTGGATTCGATTTCCAAATGACGACCTACAGCAACTCTAAGGATCAAAAAGAAGGCGATGCCAAACACAATCATCGACCAATCAATAAAGCCCGTGAACGTGGCCGGATCATAAGCCATGCTACCCCAGCCGCCCCAGTCTTCGAACTGACCCCGACCAAGAAAGCACATAAGAGCGGCACCAAACACACTACCATTACCCATGCCCGTCAACATTCCCCCAACGAGAGAAAGCATTAGTGGATTTTTCATCCCTCACCTCCTGATAACCAACATTTTATTTTATTTGGGATTATTACATGGAGAGCGTAAAACACGATGCACGTTGTACTTGACTGCTGTACCCGACTGCTCGTGTCTTTAGACCAAAATTAAACAGGAAGCCCCCCTCCCTACAATAATCACCCGCAATGGTAGCCGGGGAATCATGGCACGGAATCGTGTCACATGTTATTGCAGGGGTCAAGCCTTAGCAGGGGGAAAACGGGACCAATCTTATTACTCATTTGCACTTAACAAATTTGTTACGAATCAAGCAAATACCCGAGTCAATTGCTGCGGATAATGACTGCTCGGCGATTGCATTCCTTTCTGCTAAAATGGCCGCTACCTAAAGCCCAATAGCACCCATTATTCATGAAAGAAATCATCCTCCTTGCACTGGTGGCAGTGAGCTCAATTTTTATTCTGGGTTATTCACTGCACATGCTGATCGGCGGTCTCGTTTCGCCAGAGACCGAGCAATGGATCATCACTGCGGCCTGTATCGTGGGCGCGATTATCGTGGCATTCATGGGATGGGATATTGTGCGACAGCGCAGGTCACACTGAGCGATCCAGGTAGGGGTACGTGGGAGCACTGGACAGTGCCCGCCTCCCAGCGATATACGACAGCACCCTCGACTCAGCAGCTCTACCGCTGCAAACCGCCATAATATTGACAGACCACCTCGGAAAATCCGTCTTAGGCAAACACCTTCAAGGCATCGCCAATCCTTCCATAGGCCGCCCCATCAACAAACTGACCCCGATGAAAGACATATTGGCGCTTGGCACCGGTCATATCCATCCCTGTCAGACCAAACGATTTGCCGGCATGATCGGAGTAATAGCGGAGATTCTTCACCAGATCCACCGTTTCGCCATTGCGCAGGGTCATCGACACACCTTGCCTGGATACATCCAGCGATACGGGCGAGCGGGGCAACAGCATCAACCGACCCAGGATGCGATGCAGCCCCTGGTAGAAAAAGAAACAGGCGAGAAAAAACAGCAGGTACGACAGGTTCTGATTCTGGTCATACCAGAACATCAGCGCGCCGGTACCCAACCCGGCAACGGTTGGCACATACATCAAGGCATCCCAGGTCACGCCCTTACGATCCTGCCCCAGATTAAACACTTCCGACTTCGCCACGAATTAACCTGCCGTATTTTTCTGTGAATCGCTTTTCTGTATATCGCCTTGTTGCGAAACGGTTTCCTGCGCAGCGCCTTCCTTCAGCAAGCTGGCAACCATCACATCCACCTCACGCAGCAACATGCGCCCCGCACGTTTCACGCGCACCGTTTGTTTGGTATCAATGATAAACGTCCACGGATCGCCGATCACCTTAAACGCATTAAAGGCCTCTGGATTTTGATACTGATCCATATGTAGAAACAGCACATCATCCTCAAATTTATCCAGCGCAGCCTTCAGCATCTGCAGGTGCTTGTCACATTGCGTGCAATGCCCAGGTGTTGCAAAAACCAACACGATCACCTGCTCCTTGAGCAGCGCCTCATCCAGTGAATGCTGATACATGCGCTTATCGGGATAGCGATAGGTGGTAATGCGCGTTAAATCACCGCCCACATCTTCGAGCGTTTTGGTGCGCAGGCTCGGTACCGTCATCCCTACCTTGTAGGTGCCATCATCAAAAATGCAGCCGGTCAGCAAAACCAGCAGGCACAGACCAAACCATCGCAGTTTTTTCATGATTCACTCCGCCTTTCCCAGCCGGCACAGGTACGAAACAGGTTGTATGCCCAGATAAAATTCGCCAGCAGTACCAGGGAGCCAAAAATGCCCATGGTTGCCAGCAGTGGTTTCACCACCGCCTCAACCTGCTCCGGCGTGCCCGTTTCGCTGGTCAAACCACCCAGCACACCGGCCGCGGTAAAAAACACCACCATGCCGATAAGCCCAAAGTTATGCGTCCAGAAATGCAGCCGCACTAATCGCAGACTGTAGATGGGGCGCTTCACCAGGCGCGGGATAATGTAATAGACCGCGCCAAAGATTGCCATCTCCACCCAGCCCAGCAAATTGATATGGGTATGAGCGCGCACGATCAGGTTGCCGTGCAGCCGATGGTCGACAAAGTAGCGGAATTCGGAGATGCCACCCATTAACGCCCCCCAGGAAAATCCGATGATGCTGTAGATAATGCAGGCATAAATAAACCATAGGGTATAACGCGTGTATTCCGTGTCCTGGACCCACGGCTCCTGATGACTACTGTTCACTGTTCGACTCCCGAGACTGATTCAATGGCTGAGAAGCAGGCGCCACTGATTGCGGCTCCTGGCTTTTGTCTGACGGCTCTGCTGCTGGCGGCTTGGTGCGAATGTCCTGGAAGCGCTCTTTCCAGTCTGCCGGGGCCCACGCCCCAATCATATTATCAATGAAATCAGATCGCCCCTCAGGCGGCATGGGGGCCGATGACGACCCTTGCTCCGACTTCAGCTGGGAGATAAATACGGCAATGGCATACCGCTCCTTTTCCGGCATCAATGCCACGTAAGCGGCCTCCTTGGGGGCCGGCCCATGATCAAAGGTCCGTGCGCCATAGGTCGCCTCCGGATCCGCCAGAAAGGCGACCAGCCAGTCCAGGCTACGCAATGAACCCACGCCGTCCAGTGACAGCCCCATATTGGTGCCATTACGCAGGGCGCGGTGGCAGGCGGTACAGCGAGATTTGCGAAATAAAGCCGACCCCTGATGCCCCTCTTCCGTGAAATTATAATGGGTCTTGTTTACATACAAGGGCTCATCCCGTGACAGGCGATACGTCTCCAGGGCGGCGTAACCGATAACGGCCAAACCCATAAATACCGCGACAATCCCGAACAGGATCTTTTCACCGCTTTTCAACGACTGATTTTGTTTTGACATAATTTGATGGTTACCGCTATCCGATGGAGCCCGGCTGCAGGCAAAAAAAATATACGCTAAAGTGATGCGACGACCACAAAGTCAGAAACACTTCAGCGCGGAAATTCTACCAGAAAAAAGGCCCAATAAGAAAACTACCGGTGGGGCGAGATACTAAGGATGCACAGCACTAATGAGAATAAAAAGGCAAACAAAAAAAGGGCGGAATATATCCGCCCTTTTTCACACCAAAAATACTGAAAATTAATGCTCAGGATAATCAGCAGGTACGCGTGCATTACCCTCAGTGGTGCGGGGAGCAGACGTCAGGTAGGTCGCGGCGTTATGAATATCCTCATCCGTCATGTGCTTGGCAACGGCGCGCATCTGGCCCATGGGGTCATTGGCACGACTACCGTCACGCCATTTCTTCAGCTGATTGACCAGGTAGACATATTTCTGACCGCCGATCATCGGATAAACCGGCGCGGCACCGCGTCCGTTGAATCCGTGACAGCTGTAACAGGAGGTAATACCCCGTTCTGTGGCGCCATACATCACCAGGGATTTACCCAGATGGCGCACACCTACCGGGTTACCCAACTCTTTAACCTGGGCCATGTCGGAGGACGCCAGCTCTTTACTCAGGCTGTTGGCGTAGGCGGCTACATCAACACGATCCTGGGCGCTGAGGCCCTTGGCATTGCTGTTCATGATAAACATGGTGGTATCTGTACGCTTGTCGGTGGCGAAATCTTCGAGCTGCTTCACCAGGAAGACATGGCCCTGACCTGCCAGACGCGGCGTACCCATGGCGTCGTCACCCATGGCGTCCTGGCCATGGCAACTGTTACAGGCAGGCACATCACCTTTACCATTCATGTAGATATTTTTACCGTTTTCGATATTGCCCTGGCTTGCACCAGAGGCAAACGCTGCAGATGCAGCAAACAGTGTCGCAACCGCTGATGCTTTTATTATGAAATGCATAGGAACACTCCCTCCCAACCAATTGTTAATTCGTATTAGGCAATTCGATTATTATTTGCCCGGCTCACGCCTTTATTTATTTGATCAACTGTGACCCACCAACCGCGAACAAATCTGCCTCTTTATATTTGGACCTTCTCAGCAGACCTGCCCAGCGTATTACGTTATTTGCCAACACCCCAGGAGCTACAGCAAAAACTCATACGCCAAACAACAAACAGGTTCTCAGGAAGAACCCTTTTTCAACAGCAAGGATGCAACAAAAAATGACACGATGGTCACGACCAGATAAATAAGCCCTATTGTAGCGTCAATACCCATTTCCAAACCCCTCCCAGATCAGTGCCTATAAAATTAGCGGCCATGTATATCACGATTACCAATGACCGGACAAGCAAACGGCGCTCAGTATATATCACGTTTCCGCCAACTTACCAGACTCAAACGAGATTGATTTAACTGAGTATTTTATTAGGTTATAGGGCGCATTTACCGATCAGCGGCCAACACCTCCGGTGTTTGACCTTGCCGCAAGCCCACAACATACTCAGGACAGAATGCAGATTCGATTCAGGTGCCACAAGAAGACCTGGCCCCCTACTTCAACACAGACATATTGAGCTAATCCTGCCATGGTGCAACGAGGATACCGGACCCTGGTGTTATGGGTCATCTGGGCGGCCGCCGCCGTCATCATCTACCTGGGGCTTTACCTGGATACCGAGGTATGGGATTTCATCCAACGCGACCCCAGCCGTATCACCTGGGCCATTATCGGCCTGTTCGGCATGGGGGTTGCCACCAGCTTTGTGCTGACCGTCCTGCTTACCCTGGAGTCGGTCAGGATCGATGGGCTGGAAGAGGTGGCCAAACGTGATGGCTGGCTGGGCATCGCGCAGGTCGATAAAAGGGGTTGTGTGGCGGAATTCTTTCGCTCACTGCGCGCCATCGTCAACAATAATGGCGAACTCAACATCGAGGCCCTGGTGGATGTGGAGTTCTCCATTTACCAGCGCACCGCCCATGCCCTGGAGATCATCGGCAACCTGTTAATCACCCTGGGTCTGATCGGCACCGTGGTGGGCCTCACCCTGACCCTCACCGGTCTCACCAACTCGCTGGATTCACTGGGCCAGGATCAGGACCAGCTGTTATCCGGCCTGCGTGGCGCCATGGCCGGCATGGGCACCGCCTTCTACACCACCTTGCTGGGTGCGGTGCTGGGCGGTGTGCTGCTGCGCATCTTCGCCCATATTGACGAAAATGGCGTCGAAAGCCTGGAAGACACGCTGACCCGCGTTTGTCTGGTGTATTGTTCCGCCGACCTCAAACCCTCGCTGGAACGCGACCTGCGCCTGATCAATGCCGACATCAGCGACATGAGCCGCAACATCGAAGGCCTGCATAAACTGCTCACCAACACCCGCCAGGCGATGAGCGAATTCGCCACCGAGATCAAACAACCCGGCCAGGACATGGACATCGATCACCTGCGCGAGATGGTCAGGCTACGCGAGGCCTACGTAAAGACCCTGGCACTGGAGATCAAACTCAAGCAGGCCGAACGTGGCCTGCTCGGCTATCTGTTTGGCAACCGACGCAAATAGCCCACCGCACCCGCAAACCCACTCACCACCATGCGCAAGAAACGCCGCTCATCCCCGCCCAATATCTACGAGATGTTTTCCGACATCGCCCTGCTGATGCTGGCGACGTTCATTTTTCTGTTGGTCACCATTCTCATCACCGCGCGCATGGCCGAGCAGTATCAGGCGCCCCGACTCAAGGATGCCATCGCCAACCTGCAGGCCGAGCTCGACCAGGCCAAGGCCGATCGCACACGGCTGATGGCCAACATGGATGCCCTCGCCAGCCTGTCGCCCGACGGCCAGATGGAGAAGGCGCTGGCCGCCAGCGGCCTCGACAAGGGTAAAAATCGCAAGGATTTCGACGTCTTCGTCAAGGGCCTGCGCGATCTGCCCGGCGACAGCCTGCACCTGCTGGTCGACGCCACCGGCTCCATGCACGGGGTTAGCGAATTTCTCATTCCCATATTGCGCATCATCGTCATCCGCTCCGGCAAGAAGCTCGATGCGCTCACCTGGTTCTCCGACGGCAAGGCCGACACCTACCGCGGCACCATGGGCGCCATGTTTGACCGGCTGATGGAGGGCGCACCCTTCATCGGCGCCAATGAGACCATCGGCCACGGTTTCACCTACGCCGCCGAACACGCCCCTATACCCGGCGCCTATCTGCTCATCGGCGACGAGCCCCCTGCCGACCGCATCCACTATTTCCATATCCCCAGCCCGGTCTACACCCTGCCCATCGGCCGCGACAATCCCGACACCACCTGGCATTACCAGAAACTGGCCGATGAAACCGGCGGCAAGATGCTGCATCTGGAGCTGAAGTAGTTCTGTTCACCCTCTGCGCCAGGGCTTACCCCGGATGTCGACAGCCTGCGCATGGCCGCATCCCACGCACAGGCACAGGCACAGGCACACGGATTCGCATACCCCGCACCCGCCAGTTATTGTAGAATGATCGGCTTGCGGGCCGCGCCCGATGTCTGATTAACGATACCCAATGCCTTCAAAGAGACCTTCTGATGCTTGACAAGATTTCCCCGCGACTATGGGCCATTGCCATTATGTGTGCCTGGGGCGGCGCGATTCTGTGGTTTGGCCTGGTGAGTTTCGCCCCCTACGGACTGGATGAGGGCGCCGCCATGGCGCTGCTGCTCAACTGGTCGGTAGTCGACCAGGTCGTCAACCCGGTCACCACCTATGGTGGCCCGGATTTCCGCGCCCTGCTGTTCATCCCACTGGGGCTGTACTGGTCGGGCAGCATGGTCGCCGCCAAGGTCTTCACCCTGATGGTCTGTTTTGGCGCCACCATGTTGTTGTACCACTGGGCAAAAAGCCGCGCCGAATCCTATGCCGACGAGGCCGCCCTGATCGCCACCGGCCTGTTGCTGATCTCGCCGATGCTATTGCAGCAGGCCGACAGCATGGGCGTGGGGCCGTACCTCATCGGCGCCTTCGGCCTCGGCTGGATCCTCGATGCCCGTTACCGCGCCTCCGAACACAGCATTTCCAGCCTGTATTTTGTGCAGACTCTGCTGGTGGCGATCAGCATCACCCTGCATCCCATGGGGCTGGCCTATCCGCTGGCCCTGGCCTGGCACTGGCACAGAAACCCCAAGTCCGGCCCTAACTCGCAGCAGCAGAAAAAACAGGTCTGGACCGGGCTCGCCATCGCCTCCGGCATCATCCTTGCCATGCAGACCGGCTGGATCGCCCTCAACTGGCTGGAAAACCCGTTTTACTCGCTAAGCCTGGCCCTGCTCGGCAATACCGCCGGGCTGATTGAAGAGGTCAGCCTGGTGCCCGGCATCCTTGCCGCCCTGCTGCTGATCACCGTGCTGGCCAAACAGGGCCGCGCCCTGCTGGACGACCTGTTCGGCACCAGCCTGCTGCTGGCCCTGCTGATCGGGTTGTTCGTCGCCGACACCAACTGGGCCCTGCTGGCGCTGGTGGTGATCCTGTATTGCGGCACGCCACTACTGATCCGGGCCAATCTGGCGCTGGGCATACACGCCGGCTTTATCGGCCAGCGGGGTCTGGTGATGGCCGGGCTGCTGGTGCTGGCCACCCTCTTCATGCAGACCGACAAGGCCCACGGCGTGCGCCTGGAGAGCGGTCTGCTGCCCCCCACCGATGAACTGATCCAGGAACTGGTCCCCGAGGCCGCCGATCCCGAACGGCACTTTCTGGCCGCCAGCCAGTGGCCGGCCCGCACCATGCTGGCGGTGCGGGCCGACGTGCTGCCGCTGCCGCCCGCGGCCGACTCCGCGAGCGAGCAGCTGGCGATGATCAAGGGCATCACCCATCTCATCTTCAACCACAACGATCCGGACAATACCCAGCTGGCAAAAAATTTCCGCGAGCTGACCGATGCCACCATCACCCTCAGCCGTCAGCCCAGCGGGGTGATACTCGCCGTGCGCGATGCGCCGCAGCAGGACCCGCACGCGCCCCAGCCGGCTCCGGCCGTGAGCGGTGACACACCGGCCGTCGTCAGCCAGCCGGAAACGCCCTGAGGGATGTGGCGCAATGACTATACTTGAGTCATGGAGCCATACCGTTTTTCGCTGTTGTTAACAATTTTTTTACGGCCCAATTCGGGCAGATCTATTCCACAGACGCTTCCCGCCGGCCCTGACGTCGGGGCCATGCCGGAACCAACGAGACAACACCTATGAAGCGTATAAAAACCGTCGATGACAACCTTATCGAGGTCAATGTCAAAACCCATTATCTCGCAGAGCAATCCGCGCCGGAGCAGGAGCGTTTCGTCTTTTCCTACAATGTGACGCTCTATAATGCGGGCAATGTCGCCGCAAAGCTGATGACGCGCCACTGGATCATCACCGACGCCAATGGCAATGTGCAGGAGGTGCACGGTGAGGGTGTGGTGGGCGAGAAACCCTACCTGCGCCCCGGCGAAAGTTTCGAATACACCAGCGGCACGGTGCTTGAGACCCCGGTGGGCAGCATGCAGGGCAGCTACCAGATGGTCACTGACGACGGCCTGGCCTTTGACGCCGATATCCCCGCCTTTACCCTGGCCTTGCCGCACACCCTGCACTAAATCCGACCGGCACCTGGGCAGGCTTCTATTTACGGTTATGGCGCCGCAGGCGGATCGTAACCGCGTCAAGCCAGCGCGCCATTCTGCTCCAGAACCACTCCAGCAGGCGACGATAACGGGGACGTATCAGCCAGGCCTCCAGCCGACACTCCTCACTGGCGGCAATATCGGTTGCAAACAGCTCACGGATGCGCGCGGCAAATCGACTGTTTTCAATCTCCTGGTTCGCCTCCAGGTTCCAGCGCAGGTTCCAGCTGTCCACATTACTGGAACCCAGCGAGGTCCAGTCATCACACAGCAGCACCTTGGCATGTAAAAACCGCGGCTGGTATTCGAAGATACGCACCCCCGCTCGCAGCAGGTAATAGTAATAACGGTGTCCGGCATAGCGTACTGCCGGGTGGTCAGAGATCGGGCCCGGACATACCAGACGCACATCCACGCCGCGCCGCGCCGCCTTCTTCAGGGCCCGTAACAGGCTGCGAGAGGGGGCGAAATAGGCCGTCATCATCCACACATGGCGCTCGGCCGTGCGCACCCGCTTAAGAAAGGACCGCTGAATGACCGCCGCCCCAAAACGGCGCCCACCACAGAGATGGCCGGCCTGATCAAAGCCGCCATTCCCCTGCACGGCATCGCTGCGGGCATATTTCGCACCGGGCTCAGGCAGCGACTGCCGCATCCAGTAGCGCCAGTTATCCTGGAACACCGTATGCCAATCCGCCACCACCGGGCCCCGCACCTGCACCGCCGTATCGTGCCAATAGGTCGCGGGATTGCTGGTCACGTCAAACGCATCCGCCAGCCCCATGCCGCCGATAAACGCCGTGGCACCATCCACCACCATCAGCTTGCGATGATCACGCAACAGGTTTCGGCGCAGCTCGCCATAGCGTAACGGGTTGTACATCACCAGCCCGATGCCGGCCTGCTGGATACGCTGCCGGTCCAGGACGGTCAGATCGTGCGCGCCGAAATCATCAAACAATAAATAGACATCCACACCACGCTTTACGGCCTCGGCCCAGGCGCTGATAAAGCGGTCCATCAGCGCGCCGGATTCCACCAGATACATTTCCAGCAGGATCTGCGCCTGCGCCGCATCGATACAGGCGAGCATGGCGTCAAAAATCTCATTGCCATCGACCAACAACCCAAATTCGTTGCCCTCATGCCAGGGGAAGTCATAGCCTGCCTTCATTAGCATAAGCAGCGCCATAATCTTTTGTGCCGTGCAATATTCATATGCGCAGTGTAACGGGTATCACCGGCAATGAAATGGATAATGCCCGGGAGCCTGCCGGCGCAGGCCGCTTCCAGAAAGCATTCAAGATTTTACCCCGCTGGCCGTCATTTTCCCCGTGATCCGTATTTATCCCTGACGTCCCATAATCAATAGCACACAAACACCATGAACAATCCGCCACTCCTCGATCCAGCGTCCATGAGCCAGGAACAGGTCGACGCCATCCTGCGCGGCGCCACCATTCCTTCGCCCCCGCAGGTCATTGTTGATCTGCAGATGGAAATGGCCATGCCGGACCCTGATCTCAACGCGATGGCGACACTAATCTCCGGCGATGCCGGTCTGGCGGGCGGAGTATTGAAGACCATCAATGCCGGGATTTACGGGGGCGGCGGCGAGATCACCTCCATCTCCAAGGCCGTGATGATGCTGGGCATGAACACCCTGATGCGCATCATCAACACCCTCAGCCTGCGCAATGAAATGATGAACATGGAGGATATCCCGGACCGGCTGTTTGCCGCCATGAATGGCTTCTGGGATTCCGCCAGCGACGTGGCCCACAGCAGCGTGTTGATCGCGCAGCGGCTGAGCTTTTCACGCCCCGACCATGCCTATGCCCTGGGCCTGTTCCACAACGTGGGCATCCCCCTGCTGATGCTGAAATACGACAATTATGCGGAGGTGATGCGCGAATCCTACGAGAAGCCGTCACCGCGCATCGTCGATACCGAAAACCGGCTGATGGATACCAATCACGCCGTGGTGGGCTTTTTTGTGGCCCGCGCCTGGAGGCTACCCACCCATCTGTGCAACCTCATCTCCCAGCATCACAATGTGGAAATCTTTCAGGACCCCGGCATCCCGGACAGCGAAGACAAGACACTGCTGGCCATTCTCAAAATGGCCGAACATGTCAGTGGCCTGTACCGCTGCATCGGCGGGCAACCCAATAATCTCGAATGGAACCAGGCGGGCAAACCCATTCTGGAATACCTCGGCCTGAGCAGTGTGGATTTTGACGACATCATCAGCCAGGCCCACGATAGCGGGCTGGGACAACATCAGTACTTTATGTAACGGACAATCGCCAGGCTTTCGTCAACCGGCAACACCACACCGATCACCTCCGGGCGTTCAGCTCACCAGCAGCTGACCATCCGCCACCCGCACCGCCTTTTCCCCCGACAGCACCGCCTGCAGCTCATTGCCGACCAGGACGGCGCGCCAACCGTGCAGCAGCAGGCTTTCCTCATCGCCCACCACCAGCGCCTCCAGCTGCTTGCGGCTGGCCAGCAGGGCCGGGCTGACATCGTGCTCGTTTCCGCGCAGCCGCAGCACCGCCAGCAGCAGATCCACCACGGCATCCTGCTCCGGCGCCAGACGCTGACTCTTGGGGCGCGTTGGCCAGCTCGCGGGATCGGTGGCCCGCGCCTCGGCGATGACCTTCAGCAGGGCCTCGCCGTGGCGCTTCAGATCCCGCTCCTCGATGCCGCGAATCTTCGCCATATCCTCGATCTGCTGCGGCGAACGACGCGCCAGATCCACCATCACCTCATCCTTGAAGATCCAGCGTCGCGGCCGGTTGCTGGCCTGCGCCCGCGCCTCGCGCCAGATCGCCAGGCCGCGTAACACGGCCAGCTGTGCCGAAGACAGCTTTTGTGCGCCGCGCACCCGCTTCCACAGGTTTTCCGCCGCCGGCGCATAGGTGGCCAGATCACTCATCTCGTCAAAGTCTTTCTGCAGCCACTGCAGCCGGCCCTTGCTGCCCAGTTCCTCCACCTGCTGGTGATAGACGGCGAACAGATAGCGCACATCATCGGCGGCATAGCTGACCTGCTCGGCATCCAGCGGGCGCTGGCTCCAGTCGGTGCGGGTGGCCATTTTATCCAGGTTCACGCCCAGCATCTGCTGCACCAGATTGGCATAACCCACCTGTTCTCCAAAGCCCATCAGGGTGGCGGCGATCTGCGAGTCAAACAGGGGACGCGGCACATCGCCGCGCAGATCATAAAAGATCTCCATGTCCTGCCGCGCACTGTGCATCACCTTCACCACCGACGGGTCATAGATAATGTCCAGCAGGGGATCGAGATCCAGCGCCAGCGGGTCGACACAGGCGATCACCCCCTCGGCGGCCACCTGTAACAGACATAACTGGGCGTAGTAGGTCTTTTCGCGCAGGAATTCGGTGTCCAGCGCCAGCACCGGCTGGCCGCGCAGTTTGTCACACAGTTCGGCCAGGCCGCGCTCGGTATCAATAAACAGGGGTTGATCGGGAAGTTCGGGCATATTCTCTATTACTCTCTTTGGTTGGCGACGCGTTGACCGTAATTGCTCACTATCGGATAACGCACTTGTCGCGCTATGATGTCGCTCATTATTCCATGGTCTGAATCAACATGGTACGACCTTGAAAAATCGACACCGGCAGAAAGGGTCAACCAGCAGCATGAACGCACTATTTCTACTGATCCTTAACCTCATGCGTCTGCGCGCCGCACCGCAGGATCTGCCCTGCTCACGATTTCTGATGCTGCTTTCCATCGGCAGCTACCTGCTGATGGGTCTGGTGATTGCCATGCTGGACCAAAGCGCGGGGCTGGCCCTGCTGTCGGCCGGGGTCGACACCGTGCTGTTGATCGGACTCGCCTACCTGCCGCTGTGGATTCGTGGTTATCAGGGCCGCGGCACACAGACCGTGACCGCCTTTGCCGCCACCGGCACCGTGTTTGAACTCATCGGCTGGCCACTGGTGGCCTACCTGCAACAGGTCAATGCCGACGACCCCAGCAGCCTTTCCCTGTTGCTGCTGGTGCTGATCATCTGGAACATCGTGGTGCTGGGCCACATCCTGCGCCACGCGGTCGAGGTGCCCATGTGGATCGGTTCCGGCATCGCCCTGCTCTATATCTACACCTCGATCCGCGTCATGGTGGCGCTGCAGATCGCCGGCACGGCCGTTGGCTAGGAGACGGACGATGCACATCCATATTCTGGGCATCTGTGGCACCTTCATGGGCGGCATCGCGCTGCTGGCGCGTGAGCTGGGCTTCGAGGTCAGCGGTGCGGACCAGAATGTCTATCCGCCCATGAGCACCCAGCTGGCCGACGCCGGCATCACCCTCACTGAGGGCTTCGATCCCTCCCAGCTGGATCCCGCACCGGACCTGGTGGTCATCGGCAACGCCCTCTCCCGTGGCAATCCCGCGGTGGAATGCGTGCTGGCGCGCGGCCTGCCCTATACCTCCGGGCCGGCCTTTCTGGCCGACTACCTGCTCAAAGACCGCTGGGTTCTGGCGGTCGCCGGCACCCACGGCAAGACCACCACGGCCTCCATGCTGGCCTGGATCCTGGAGGATGCCGGGCTGGCACCGGGATTTTTGATCGGCGGTGTGCCGCGCAACTTCGGGCTCTCCGCCCGTGCCGGGCGGGCGCCGTTTTTTGTGGTGGAGGCCGACGAATACGACACCGCCTTTTTCGACAAGCGTTCCAAATTCGTGCACTACCGACCCCGCACGGTGGTGCTGAACAACCTGGAATACGACCACGCCGACATTTTCCCCGACATCGAGGCCATCGAACGCCAGTTCCACCACCTGGTGCGCACCGTGCCCGGCAACGGCCTGATCATCGCCCCGCAGTCCGAACCGCACATCCAGCGGGTACTGGCGATGGGCTGCTGGACGCCCGTCGAGGCGATCAGCGATCAACCGGGGGAGGGCTGGTACGCCCGACTCCGGCAGGCCGATGGCAGCGAGTTCGAGGTCTTTTTCGGCGCTCGGTCCCAGGGCACCGTGCGCTGGGACTCACTGGGCCAGCACAACGTCAACAATGCCATCGCCGCCATTGCCGCCGCCCGTCACGCCGGGGTGCCGACCCACCACGCCATCGAGGCGCTGTGCAGTTTTCAGAGCCCGAAACGGCGCATGGAGATCCGCGGCGTGATCGACGGCATCACCGTGTACGACGATTTCGCCCACCATCCCACGGCCATCAAGACCACCCTCGGCGGCCTGCGCGCCAGGGTCGGGTCCGCCGGCCGCATCATCGCGGTACTGGAACCCCGTTCCAACACCATGCGCCTGGGGGTGCACAAGGACACGCTGGGCCCTTCGCTGGAGGCGGCCGACGAAGTGCTGCTGTACACCCCGGCGGACATGGACTGGGATGCCTCCGCCGTCACTCGGCATCTGGGCGCGCGGGCCCAAACCTTTGCCGATGTCGACGCCCTCGCCCGCCAGCTTGCCGCCAGCGCCCGCCGCGGCGACCACATCCTGATCATGAGCAACGGCGCCTTTGGTGGACTGCATGAGAAACTGCTAGGCTATTTGAAAACCAACCGTGTGTAAGCCAGCCTAATGTCGCCAGCCGCCGTCACCCCAACCACCACCGCCGACACCATCACCCTCGCCATTACCGGCGCCTCGGGCGTGCAATACGGGCTGCGGTTGCTGGACTGCCTGCTCGCCGCCGGGGTGCGGGTCAAGCTGCTGATCTCGGCCGCCGCGCAGGTGGTGATCGCCACCGAAACCGATCTCGCCCTGCCCGGCCGGGCCGCCGAACAGCAGGCCTTTCTGGCCGCCCGTTACGGCGCGGCGCAGGGACAGCTGACGGTCTTCTCCCGGGAACAGTGGACCGCCTCGCTGGCCAGCGGCTCCAACACCGCCCGGGCCATGGTGGTTTGCCCCTGCAGCTCCGCGACCCTGTCCGCCATCGCCGTGGGGGCCAGCAAGGACCTGATCGAGCGCGCCGCTGATGTGATGCTCAAGGAGCGCCGCCAGCTGATACTGCTGCACCGCGAAATGCCGGTGTCCGCCATACACCTGGAAAACATGCTCAAGCTCGCGCAGCTGGGGGTGACGATCATGCCGGCCAGTCCCGGCTTTTATCACCACCCCACCGGCATTGCAGACCTGATAGACTTTGTCGTCGCCCGCATCATGGACCACCTCAGGCTGGAGCATGAGCTGATACCGCGCTGGGGGGCAGAAACGGAATAGGCCAGACCGTTACCCGAAAAACCATGAGCAAACTCATCATCCCCCTGTTTCCCCTGCACGCCGTGCTGTTCCCCGGCGGCACGCTGCCATTGCGCATCTTCGAACCGCGCTATCTCGACATGGTGAGCGACTGCATGAAAAACCAGAAAGGTTTTGGTGTGTGTCTGATCCGCGAGGGATCCGAGGTGGGCAAGGCCGCCGACACCTACGAGGTCGGCACCCTCAGCGAGATCAGTTATTTCAACCAGCAGTCCGATGGCCTGCTCGGCATCACCGCCCAGGGTCGGCAGCGTTTCAAGATCATTTCGCAACAGGTGCAGGCCAACCAGCTGACCACGGCCGAGGTGATCCTGCTGGAAAATGAAAATTCCGGCCCCCTGCCCAAGCCGTACGTGCGCATCGCAGACACCCTGCGCAAACTGCTGGAGCAGCTGGATTATCCCTTCATCAAAATGGAAAAAAGATACGACGACGCCAGCTGGGTCAGCAGCCGGCTGGCTGAACTGTTGCCGATCCGACTCGAACAGAAACAATACTTCTTACAGTTAGATGATCCGTTACAACGACTGGAACGGCTGGCCGCGCTAATGGACGAGATGGATATCAGCTGAACGCGGTCTGACCTGCTGAGCACTGAAGCATTGGCGGGGTGTAATACGCCCGCCGACCGGAAGGCTATTTCACGGTCACCCGCGCAAAACGGCGTTTACCGACCTGATAGACATGCTGGCTGCCGGCGGCGATGCTAAGCCGCTCATCGTCGACGCGCTCACCGTCGATACGCACCGCACCCTGCTTGATCATGCGCATGGCGTCCGAGGTGCTGCCCACCAGATCGGCCTGCTTCAACAGGTTGCCAATCACCAGATGGCCCTCGCTGGACTGCAATTCGATCTCCGGCATTTCGTCCGGCATGGCACCCTTCTGAAAGCGGGCGATAAAGGCTTCCCTGGCGCTATCGGCCGCCGCCTGATCGTGAAACCGCGTAATAATCTCTTCACATAACAGGAACTTTATGTCGCGGGGATTGGTGCCTTCCGCCACCTGCTGTTTGAATCCCTCGATCTCGCTCATCGGCCGGAAACTCAGCAGTTCAAAATAGCGCCACATCAGCGGGTCAGAGATCGACATCAGCTTGCCAAACATCTCGTCAGCCGGCTCATCGATACCGATGTAGTTGCCCAGTGACTTGGACATCTTCTGCACCCCGTCCAGCCCCTCCAGCAAGGGCATGGTGAGCACCACCTGTGGCTCCTGGCCAAAGGCCTTCTGCAACTCACGCCCCACCAGCAGGTTGAATTTCTGGTCAGTACCGCCCAGCTCCACATCCGCCTTCATCGCCACCGAGTCGTATCCCTGGATCAGCGGATACAGGAATTCGTGGATCGCGATGGGCTGGCCGGTTTTATAACGCTTGCTGAAATCATCGCGCTCCAGCATGCGCGCCACGGTATGCTTGGCCGCCAGCTGGATCAGCTCGGCGGTGTTCATCGCATTCATCCAGCTGGAATTGAACATCACCAGGGTCTTTTCCGGATCGAGGATCTTGAAGATCTGCTGCTCGTAGGTGCGCGCATTCTCGATCACCTCATCGCGGGTCAGCGGCGGGCGGGTGGCATTCTTGCCAGTAGGGTCACCGATCATGCCGGTAAAGTCGCCGATCAGGAACAGTACCTCATGGCCCAGATCCTGGAACTGGCGCAGCTTGTTGATGAGCACGGTATGCCCCAGATGCAGATCCGGCGCGGTCGGATCAAAGCCGGCCTTGATGCGCAGCGGTTTGCCCCGCTCCAGCTTGGTCTTCAGCTCTGCCTCAAGGAGTAACTCTTCCGCGCCGCGTTTGATCTGCTCCAGGGCCTGGTTGACTGCTGACATAATCGTCTCTCGAATGGTTTTCAGGGGGAAAGCGGCTGCGGATTATAGCGAATATTCACCGCACCCGGGCGATTTTTGCCGGGCGTTCCCTGCGATACCGCGCAAATCCTCATCGACCGGCGGGGCAGCCAAAATCCTGCTAAAGCCTCCCCACTGCCTGCCGATAGTCAAGGTCATGCAATAAATGCGCTTGAACGGCCTGTTGACGGCACCCAATAACAAAGAAAACCAACAAAGAGATCTGAACACACTATGGCTGTCCCCATTACCGTCGTCGATGACTCGAAAATTTCCCGCAAGATGGTCATTCGCGCCCTGCCGCCCAGCTGGAAGGTGGACATTACCCAGGCGGAAAACGGGGTGGAGGCCCTGGCCGCCTATCGTGAGGGCAAGGCAGAGATCATGTTCCTCGACCTCACCATGCCGGTGATGGACGGCTACGAGACCCTGGAGCACCTGCAAAAAGAACAACTCAACACCTTCGTGATTGTCATTTCCGCCGACATTCAGCCCGAGGCCCAGCAACGGGTGAAAAAACTCGGCGCGATGGCCTTCATCAAAAAGCCGGTAAAAACCACGGACATCGAAAATGTACTGCGCGAATACGGAATCATCTGACACCACCATGACCATGCAAGCCTATACGGAAGACCAGAACGACGCCCTGCAAGAGGTGGTGAATATCGCCATGGGTCAGGCCGGCGACTCGCTGGCCCGCATCCTCGGCAACTTTGTGGAGCTATCGGTGCCTCGCATCCGCCTGGTGACGGTGAAGGATGTGATCAGCACCGTTACCGAGATGGTGGATACCAATGCCGAAATCTCGGCGGTGCGGCAGGCCTTTTCCAATTCTCTGCGGGGCGAGGCGATTGTGGTGTTTGCCCAGTCCGGGGCGGACGATCTGGCCGACCTCATGGGCTACGACACCGACCTGGATCAGTCCGCTGAACAGGAACTATTGCTGGAGGTCAGCAATCTCCTGGTCGGCGCAATCATTACCGGCATCGCCGAAACCCTGGAGACCGATCTCAGCTTCTCGGCTCCCTCGCTGATGGCGGAACGCAAACCGCTGGATCAGGTGCTGATACCCGAACAACTCTCCTGGTCGCACGCCCTGCTGATGGAGGTCAACTTCACCGTCGAGGGTCGCGACTTCAAGTGCCACATATTGATGTTTATGACCGAAGAGGCCATCGACACCCTGCGGAGTATTCTCGACGATTTCATGGATGCCATTTAGGCGTTACGCCAGCCATCATCCTTTCATGTCAGAGCCTGCAGACAACATCCCCGATAACCTATCCACGCTGCTGAATTTTATTGTCGAGCGTGCCAACGTCGGCATTTTTGTCATCAACCGTGAACGCGAGATCGTGCTGTGGAATCAGTTCATGGAGATCAACAGCGAGCACAAGGCAGACACGGTGATCGGCCGCAATCTGTTTGAGGCCTTCCCCGAATTACCGCAGAAATGGCTGGATCGAAAGATCGAGAATGTCTTCATCCTCAAGAACTTTTCCTTCAGCTCCTGGGAACAACGCCCCTATCTGTTCAGGTTTGCCCACAACCGTCCCGTGACCGGCGGCGTCGACTGCATGCGTCAGGACTGCACCCTGATGCCGGTCAAGGACGATGCAGGCGAAGTGCAGTTTATCTGCTTCACACTACTCGATGTCACTGACACCAGCATCTATCAATCGAAACTACAGGAAACCACGGAAAAACTGCGCGAACTCAGCAACAAGGATGGCCTGACCAAACTCTTCAATCGGCGCTATATCGAAGAAACCATCTCCCATGAATATGATCGTGCGCGCCGCTATGGCAACCCATTTTCCGTAATTCTCACCGACATCGACTTCTTCAAGAAGGTCAACGACACCTACGGCCACCTCGCCGGTGATGCGGTGCTGCGGGTCGTCTCCGGGCGTCTTAGCGAGGCCCTGCGTGACACCGATGTCCTGGGACGTTATGGCGGCGAGGAATTCATCATCGCCTTACCGGAAACCGATATCGAGGGGGCCGTAGTGGTCGCCGAACGCCTGCGCAAGGCCATCGCCAGCGCGCCCATTGAGGCGGAAGGTGAGATGTTGTCCATCACCATCAGCCTCGGCGTCACCGAATTGCGCGACACCACGGCGGCCTATCCACAACTCATCGCCGAGGCCGATCTCGGGCTCTACAAATCCAAGGAAAACGGCCGTAACTGCACCACCCGCTACCATCCCGATGTCGACAAGGATGGGGGCTGACCACCCGGGCCCGACAGGCTCCTAGCCAGCCACAGCCTTTCTGGCTTATGATTGAAGCGCTTATTGCTACAATGTATAAAATTAGTGAAAAGAATCGGTTAAACCGCGAGCATTTCACATTTTTATGTTCATTGACTGTCATCGGCGACCGATATATAACAAAACCATCCGATCAATCGGCCCATCGGTTTTTTGGGTGCGCTTTTACCGCACTCATCGAAACATTCAGGGTTGGCACCAATAGGTTAACGCACATATGCAACAATCCTGGCCACCCTACCGATCACAACGGCACACAACACCTGTTTGATTTATGAACAATTCTTCTCACAACCCACAACGCACGTCCGTCATGGGCCGGGACTATAAGTCCACGCTGATGAATAAGGTTTCGCGGACCGACGCCTCATCAGGGCGGGTGGTGGGAAAGGCTCACTGGCTGGGGCTGGCCGCCAGCGTGGCGATTCTGGGCGGCATCTTCTTTTTCAGCACCGACAATGCCAAGGCGACGCGCAACGAAACCCTGGCCCTCGATGCCGGCCCAGCCATAAGCGACCCGTCAGCGGCCCCCGTAACGACAAACGCCGCTGACACGCCCGTCAATATTCCCCTGGCCCGCATCAGCCTGCCGCTGGCCCTGCCTGAGGGTGCTTTTACCGCAACCGGCACCGAAACAGGCAGCCCGCTGCTCGACCACGGCACGGATACCGACACAGAATCCGCTCACAACTGGCACCACGCCACCGTCAAGAGTGGCGACAGTCTGGCGCTGATCTTTGCGCGCCAGGGACTGAGCCCGCAGCAACTGGACCGCGTGATGCGTGCCGACAAGGCGACCGCCTCACTCAAGCGCCTGATGCCGGGCCAGCAATTCAAATTCAGGATCGAGGATGGCGAGCTGCAACAACTGGTTTATATCAGCGACCCGCTCAATACCCTAAACGTCACCCGCAACGAACACGATGAGTTTATTGTTGCCACTGACGCGCGGGAGATGGAAGTCCGTGTCACCAACACCACCGCGGTCATAGATTCCTCTCTATTTCTGGCCGGCCAGGCAGCGGGCATGTCGGACAACCTCATCATGGAGCTGGCGGGGATATTCGGCTGGGACGTCGATTTCGCGTTAGACATTCGCAGCGGCGACCATTTCACCCTGGTCTACGAAGAGCTGTACCTGGATGGAAAAAAACAGGCCGATGGCAATATTCTCGCGGCGGAGTTTGTGAATCGCGGCAAAAGCTATCGCGCATTGCGTTATGTGGATGCGGCGAATCGCGCCGATTATTACTCGCCCGATGGCCGCAGCATGCGCAAGGCCTTCCTGCGCACACCAGTGGACTTCACCCGTATCAGCTCGCGCTTTGGCAAGCGTCACCACCCCACCCTGAACACCACCAAAAACCATCACGGCGTGGACTACGCCGCCCCCAGCGGCACGCCGATCAAGGCGGCCGGTGACGGCAAGCTGCTATTCGTTGGACGCAAGGGCGGTTACGGTAAAACGGTGATCATCCAGCATGGCGGGAAATACAGCACCCTGTACGCCCATATGTCGCGGATTAAACCCGGCAGCCGCCGCGGCAAACAGGTACGTCAGGGAGAGGTCATCGGTTATGTCGGTAGCACCGGCCGCTCCACCGGCCCGCATCTGCACTACGAATTCCGCGTCAACGGCGTGCACCGCAATCCGCTGACCGTGCAGCTGCCGGATGCCGCGCCCATCACCGCCAAATATAAATCCGACTTTCTCAACAAGTCGCGCGGCCTGGTTGCATTGCTGGACGTGCTGCAACGCACCACCGTGGCATTGAATGATCAGGCAGAAAATCCGTAACCACCGGCATGGCTGAGTACTATATCGGGCTCATGTCCGGCACCAGTCTCGACGCCCTTGATGCGGCACTGGTCGATTTCAGCACCCCCACACCCCACCTGGTTTGCGCAATAAACTACCCCCTGTCCGCCGCGCTACGGGGGGCCATTCAGACCCTGTGCACACCGGGCGACAACGAAATAGAACAGCTCGGCCGCCTCGATATTCAACTGGCCACAAGCTTCGCGGCTGCCGTCAAACAGTTGCTGGAAAAGTCCGCCATCAGCCCTGCCCAGGTTCACGCCATCGGCAGCCATGGCCAGACCATCCGCCACCGCCCGGATAACCACTTCACGTTACAAATTGGTGACCCCAACACCCTGGCCGAACTCACCGGCATCACCACGGTGGCCGATTTTCGTCGCCGTGACATGGCCGCCGGCGGACAGGGAGCGCCACTGGCGCCGGCCTTCCATGCGGCGATGTTCAGCTCCGCTTCGCAGTCACGCCTGATCATCAACATCGGCGGCATGGCCAATGTCACCCTGTTACCGGCCCAGACACCCGCACCGCAGCCGACCGAAAGCCCGGTCACCGGCTTCGACACGGGGCCGGGTAATGTGTTGCTGGACGCCTGGATTCAGCGCCATCGGCAACAGGCCTACGACAACGACGGCCAGTGGGCCGCCGCCGGCAGCGTGCATCCGCAACTGCTGGACAGTTTCTTACAGGATGATTTTTTTTCCCGCCAGGGGCCCCGCTCCACCGGCCGCGAACACTTCAATCTGGCGTGGCTTGAGCAGCAACTGGAGCATTTCGGGCAGGTCGTCGATCCCGCCGATGTGCAGGCCACCCTGAGTGAACTCACCGCCCATAGCATTCAGGCGGCGGTATCTGGGTATGCGCCGCAGGAGGTTGTGGTGTGTGGTGGTGGCGCGCGCAACAGCGACCTGATGCGACGCCTTGCACGGCAATTTCAGGCCGCGACGGTCAGTAGCAGCGACGCGTACGGTCTGCCCGCGGAGTGGGTGGAGGCGGTCGCCTTCGCCTGGCTGGCACGCGAAACTATCGCCCACCGCCCCGGCAATCTACCGGCCGTTACGGGTGCCCGACGACCGGTGGTGCTGGGCGGCATTTACCCGGCGAATTAGTCCGCGACCAGTGCGACTGACACTCGACGAAGGCAGGAGGCGCGACTAGCGCTGTGTGATCGGCCGATAATCGCGCCGTGGATGGCCGGTGTAGACCTGGGTAGGACGAAAGATTCGATTATCCGCCAACTGCTCACGCCAGTGCGCCAGCCAACCCGCAGAGCGCGAGATCGCAAATATCGCCGTGAACTGATCGGCGGGAATCCCCATCTCCTGATATAAAATCCCCGAATAGAAATCCACATTCGGGTATACACCCTTGTGGGCCAGACGATCCTCCACCACCCGCTCCACTTCCAGTGCGATCTCCATTAACGGATTCATCTCTCCCCCCCTGGAGTCCTTCAGTTTTGCGACCAGGCCTTGCAGGATAGTGGCGCGGGGGTCCTTGGTTTTGTATTCGCGATGCCCCATCCCCCAGATCACCTCCTTGTTCTTCAGTTTTTGATCGACATAGGCCGCGGCGCGGGAGGGTGAACCAATCTCGGTGAGCATCTCCAGCACGCGCTGATTGGCGCCGCCGTGCAGCGGGCCGGACAGCGTACCGATCGCGGCGGCCACCACGCTGTAGGGGCTGGCCAGGGTCGACCCCGTCACCAGGGTAGAGAAGGTGGAGGCATTGATGGTGTGCTCCGCATGCAAAATAAGGCAGACATCCATGATCCGCGACAACAGCGGATCCACCTCCTTGCCATTCAGCATGTACAGGAAATTTTCGGCATAGGTGAGGTCTTGCCGAGGTGCCGGTGGCTCATAACCATTGCGCAGGTGCTCCCACATGGCAACGATGGTGCTCATGCGCGAGATCAGTTTCACGGTCATATTGTGAATGTAATTCAGGTCTTCGCAGACATCCGCACCGGTAAGACACTCGTTGCCCGGATAAAACATCGACAGGCTGGCCACCGCCGTCTGCAACATATCCATGGGGTGTCCCGTCGCCGGCAAGGACTTCATCAGTTCGCCGATGTGATATTTGAGGCGACGATTATCGCGCAGGTCCTGATCAAACTCCGCCAGTTCGGCCGCGGTGGGTAGCTCGCCATCCAGCAACAGCAAGGTGGTTTCTTCAAAGCTGCTGTATTCGGCAAGTTGTTCGATAGGGTAGCCACGATAAAACAACACGCCTGCCTCGCCGTCGATATCAGAAATATTCGATTTGGTAGCCGGTACACCGGCAAGGCCGGGCAGGTATTCGCTCATATAGTGTCTCCGCAAATAGTGTGCGCTATTGATAGTGGGCCATAGCATAGCAAACAAAAAAGGGAGGCGTATGCCTCCCTTTTCGATTCGATCAGCCGATACCGGCCTGACTTTATGTGTTAGCTAAATCGAGAATGATGACCCACAGCCGCAGGTCGCGCTGGCATTGGGGTTCTTGATCAGGAACTGCGCACCCTGCAGGCCTTCCTGATAATCCAGCTCGGCGCCCATCAGATATTGATAACTCATCGGATCCACCAGAAAGGTGACGCCGTCTTTTTCGATCGCGGTGTCGCCATCATTAATATTTTCATCAAACGAGAAACCATACTGGAAGCCGGAACAGCCGCCGCCGGTCACATACACGCGCAACTTCAGCGCATCGTTACCTTCCTCGGCAATCAGGGTCTTCACCTTTTCAGCCGCGTTTTGGGTCACGACCAACAGTTCGTCATTTTCTGCACTCATTTCCAATTCCACCATTCTGTCTTGTTAGGCCCGTAGGCCTTAATACTGTAAGGGCCTAATATAAGCCATCGCTAAACTTGTTCGACAGTAGATCATTTCCGACCAATTTAATCAAGTATTAGCCGCCGTCTGCCGCCAGCCCGTTATCACTCGCCGGCACGCGGGGCTCCGGCTCTTCTGTCGGCACGTCCACCCGGTGCACCAGGTTACCGTTCACCTCGGCCCCCATCGCCATCTCGATCAGGTTGTAATACACATTGCCTGTGACGCGTGCCGCCGGCGCAAGTTCAATGTATTCAGAGGCGTACACGTCACCCACCACCTCACCATTGAGCACAATATTCTTTACCCGCACCTCGCCCTCGATGCGACCCTGCTCGCTCATGGTCAGCATGGAGTGCTCCCCCTTGGCCACCACATTCCCCTTCACCACCCCATCAATATGCAGGCCATCCTTGAAGTACACATCGCCCTTCAATTCCGTACTGCTGCCGATCAGGGTATCAATCTGGGCATTGCGGCGGTTCTTGTTTTTCCCAAAAAACATGTGTATCAACTCCTCGGTGTCAGTAAACACTTCACTTTATGATATCCGACCAGTCGAAGGTTTTCTTGACTGCGGCCTCACCCTTGTCGCCGGGCACCAGCTCCACCAGCACCCGGGAGGGCAAAAAACCCTTGGGTAGCACAATCTCGCCTTCGTTGTTCTGAAAATATTTAAAGCGCAATTTGAGTCTGTCCAGGGCGCCTCCGGATGCCTCCTTCAGGCTTAGCTGCATCTGTGCGCCATCCTTCACGCCCTCAAACACCACCTTCGCGTAACCGCTCACCAGACGCTGGTTCGACTTCATCTGGGTAAACACCACCTTAAATCGATACACCCCCGGCTCGCCGATTTCTGTCACCCGGAAACTGGGGATATCCAGCCCACTGGCCGTTTCGGTCGGCGCTACGATACCCCGATAAAAGGCGACCTCTTCTTTCAGCTCCAGCATCTCATCCTGGACCTGTTTCTGCGACACCTCAACCGAGCCATAGGCCTGCCTGTCGACCTGTGCGGCCCGCTCCAGCACCGCAAGCTGGGCGCGCAGTTCCTGAGTCCGCTTTTGTTCCTGCTCCAGCAGCTCGGTCAGACGCGCCCGCTCCTCCAGCAGATAGCTATTATCATAGCCGGCCCGCGAAAAACCGTACTCGAAAACGGCCCAGGCAATCACGGCCAGCAGCAGCAACAGCGCACCGAGTTTGGCACGGTAACGCCGCGGGTGGTGTGATTTGATGATCAGTTTCGACGACATAGGTCACTACTCAATGCTTTACAAACAAACTCTCGGCGAATACGGCGGCCCGTCTGGGTTTCATCTGGATTCCACTCGGGTCCCGCCCGGTCTTTGAGAAAAGTGAGACCGCCACGCCAGCCTTCCATTTACGGTATCAGTGCGATACCGGTGAGTCCGGTCGTCTCCGCCAGACCGCAGATGATATTCATATTCTGCACGGCCTGCCCGGCGGCGCCTTTCACCAGGTTATCGATCACCGACAACACCACCACGGTATCCCCCCCCTGCGGACGATGCACCGCAATACGACAGGTATTGGCGCCCCTCACGCTACGGGTCTCTGGATGACTACCGGCGGGCAACACATCCACAAACGGCTCGCTGGCATAACGCGCCTCGAATAAGGCTTGCAGAGCGGCCTCGGTGGCGGCCGGGTTGGCGCTGTCGATCAGCGTGGCGTACAGGGTCGCATGGATGCCGCGCAGCATCGGGGTAAGATGCGGCACAAAGGTCAGGCCGACCTCCCCCTCAATCGCCGCCTTCAGGCCCTGACGGATCTCCGGCCAGTGCCGATGCCCCGGCACCCCATAGGCCTTGAGGCTTTCACCGGCCTCGCACAGCAGTGCGCCCACACTCGCCTTGCGGCCCGCGCCGCTGACCCCGGATTTGCAATCGGCGATCAGACGACCGGTATCCACCAGCCCCTTTTCCAGCAGCGGCAACAGGCCGAGCTGTACGGCAGTAGGATAACAGCCCGGATTGGCGATCAGGCGTGCCCTGGCAATGGCCGCACGGTTCACCTCGGGCAGGCCGTACACCGCTTCGTCGAGCAACTGCGGGCAGGCATGGGGCTGGTCATACCACTGCGCCCACTGATCGGCGTCCTTGAGCCGGAAGTCGGCCGCCAGATCGATCACCTTTACCCCGGCCTCCAGCAGCGCGGGCACCGACTGCATGGCCACCCCGTTGGGGGTGGCAAAAAACACCACATCGCAGGCCGCCAGCGCGGCCGGATCGGGGGCCGTAAAGCGGAGATCGACATGCCCCCGCAGGTTGGGAAACATCTCCGCCACCGGCATCCCGGCCTCGGAACGAGAGGTAATCAGCGCCAGCTCCACCTCGGGATGGGTCGCCAGCAGGCGCAGCAATTCCACCCCCGTGTACCCCGTGCCGCCGACAATACCGACCTTCACCATACCCTGACCACCCCCTTCAATTTGAGCCGTTAATGGTAAGGGCTAGCGCCGCAAAGCGATAGTGTTAATCGGCAATGTACTGCTCGGCATACCACGGGTGATGGCGTCTATCGCCACAAAAGCACACACCAATTGTCGGTATAAAAAGCGGGCAAAAAAAAGCCCCGGCACTGCCGAGGCTCAGTTGCGTGGCCATCCATTGGCCTTATTATTTTATTCGTACCGACTAAGCCTTGTAGGGTGGGCACCGCCCACCATTGGCGTTCACTACTCGCATTTGGTGGGCAATGCCTTTATGCCCTGCGGGTGCACCCTACACACTAAGACAGATACAGCCTAGAAAATGCTGGTGATCTGCAGAGACAGGCGGTTGTCCATCTCGTCCAGGATCAGGTTTGCATTGTTAGTCGAAGGCAGGTTGGGTGCCTCGGCCTTGCGGATCTCATAGTTGATCGTCAGACGGTTTTTCAGGTTGAAGAACCACTGTGCACCCAGGGTGGTAGTAGTGAATTTGCGTTCGCCGGCATCCGTCTCGGTACCACGATTCATGGTGTCATAACGGACATCCAGCTCCAGGTTGCGGTTGACGGCATAACCGAGGTGCACATAATAGGCATCGGCCTTGTCATCCGGCAGCATATTGAAACCCGCGATATTGCCAACAACAGGCGCAGGCCCCACTGTAGCGACAGAACCAGCCACGGCGCCACCATCGGTACCATTAAAAATCATGCCGTCCGCACGCAGGATCTCAGCCGCCGCCCGATAGGGTCCCTTGCGGAATGTCATACCAATACCGCTTCGTTTACGGTCAAAGGTTTCTGTCACACCACTACTCGCATTTTTAGTTGCATCGGTATTGAGAGTAATTTGACGCTCACCACTCAGCGACCAGGCATAGAGTTTCAGGCTCTCTACCCTTGGGCCTTTACCGCCATATACCTTCTCCGTCGACAGGTAGAAATACTTGTCCAGCGTATCGTTATTGTCGGCACGGTTGATGCCATTGCCGTTGCCGACCATTAGCGCATAACTGGTCTCCCAGCCGCCGGTCTTGAAAGCATCAAACACCTGGATACCCTGGTCACGCACGGCACCCACAGGTCCGTTTGGTGCATTCAGGCCACCGAAGTTAGTAGGAGGAGTCGTTCCAACCTGGGCGCCATCGGCGTCCATAAAACGCTCCAGCAGTTGCTGGAAACCAAAGGTGGTGAAGTTGATGTAGTCAAACACGTGGATGGCCTGCAACATTTCTTCCGACATCGGCACCTTGAACAGACCGGCACGGATACGCGCACCGGGGATGTGGTTCAGGGTCACACTGGCGTGGTCGATCATGGCCGAACCACCGCCACCCCCTGGCCAGGTAATACCGTTACTGCCAAACTCGGCGAGGAAAAAATAGTTGACCTTCGGGTCCAGCGGGAAGCCCTGGCCGCGCACACCGACCCGGGCTCGGCGGATATCAAAACCTTTATTCGTCGTCACGTGCGGGGTCTGTTGATTGAACTGGGCCTCGCTACCGGTCCATGGTCCGGCTGCCACTTCAGTACCCTTCATGGAAGTATAAGTCGGCTGCAAGAACCCCCAAACCTTGGCGCGGCCAGCCGCTGAAGACGGCTCCGTACCCTGTAACATCAGCCAATTGGCTGCCTCTACCTGCATGGTGGCGGCCATACCGCCGGCGCACGCGACTGCCAGGGCAGCCTTTTTAAGTGCCTGTTTCATCTGTACTCCTCCCTAAAAATGCTTTTTTTAGTATCGATCGCTAATTACGGTTATGAGATCAGGGTTTGACCAGGATGTAGCCCTGACTCACCAGGTCGACAATGCGGATCACGCCAGGGCCGGGTGAAGTGGCCAGGGGATTGATTTCCGGTTTGTAACCCAGCTGCTTCGTCATGTTTGCAATGGTATTGCTGCAGGCGTGTAATCTCACACCCGAACCTTCCACCAGGCTCTTGAGCCGGCCGGCATTGTCATTGTCGGCAAACAACAGACGAACACCGGGACCGAAGGCCACGATCTCGACCTCGACCTTATCCGGTCCATATTCCTTCAGCACATTACTGGCGACATTCAGTACCAGAGTCTGCTTGAAGGGATTGGGATCGGAGATCTGTAACACGACTTTCTTTTCGGCAAACGGTTTGTCTGCCGCGACGGCACCTTGCATACCGCCCATGGTCAGTGCAAGCGCGATGAGCAACGCTGACCCTTTGGCTGCGAATTTAAACATTACCTTCCTCCTAATGACTGTCAAAACGACTTAACAAAAAAAGTTAAGTGAATATAATGAACGACTTATATTGTTATATGTCCATCACTGTCGAAAAACCGACAGACTGACTATCTTACTTGGCCGTTCCGCTGTCAAGCCTCTGAACATCGATTCCCTTAAGGGGGTGAAAGGCCTTATGGATGTAGGCAACGAGGCTGTCGATTTGCGCCTCGTTGAGCACCGATTTCCAGGCCGACATGGTAGTGTTAGGCAGGCCATTGCGGATCACCTCGCGCAGCCGTTCGGCGCTCATGTCACGCATATTTTCAGGGTCGGTAAGATTGCGCGGATGGGGTTCGAGAAAACTGCCAATCCAGTTTTTGCCGGTGCCATCCGGGGCATGGCAAAAGGCGCAATTTTTCTGGAACAGGGCCTCACCCTCGGTTTCCGCTGCGGTTGGATTCTGTAGCACGGGAGGTGTTTCGTGACGCGCGTAGGGGCTGGCACTGCTGACAGTATCGGTTTTCGCATCATCCCCACGGCCTGGACTCAGGCCCCCATTCTCACCTGCCGTGGGCGTTTCATCCTGGCGATGCGAGTATTGATTACGCGGATAGGATACCGGGCGCGGATCCCAGATCGCCCCTTCGTCTTCGACGCGACCACGATCATGGCAGGTCACACAACTCTGCATGAAGATACGCCGCCCCAGCAGCTGCTCCGGCGTGAGTTGAGCGGCGGGCTGATCGATGGCCAGTTCGCCCAGGGCAAAGGGAAAGGCGGGGGCGTATTGCCGATGATTGGGCCAGCCGTTTTCGGGGGTGTGGTAGGCGGTGTTTGCGGCCTTGTTGCGCATGAACTCCTCGCGCACGAAATCCACCACCAGCTCAATATCCTCTGCCGTAATCGTGTTGGCAAAGCCCTGCATGGCCGTACCGGCACGCCCCTCGGTGACCGCCGTTATCATCGCCTCGCGACTCAGGTCAGCAATCCCGGTGGCGATAAAGCTCCGCGGACGGGGGGTCAGATAGGTCGCCGCCAGGGTTTTGGCATCTCCCGAATAACCGTGGCAGAAATAACAACGGAAGTTGTAGATGCCCCGTCCTTTTTCGTGCCGGTCTTTTTCATGCCGGACATTCGAGGACGATAAGGGCTCAGTGATTACGGCGCTTTTTTTTTGTCCGCTGGGCTGGGGGCCGTCGCCGCCTCACTGGGCCGGATGAAGGTCTGAAACACAAACTCGGTGAGCCCGGCGATCTGCTGTTCCGTCAGCACCTTGCCCCAGGCCGGCATTACGGTAGCGACACGCCCCTTGGTGATGCTGTCAAAAATGCGCGGCCGATTGAGCACCTGTCGGGCGGCCTCGCTGGTGAAATTGCGCGGTCGTGGAATATTAAAATAGGCCCGCGGGCCATCACCCTGGCCGGTGACCCCGTGACAGACGAAACAGTTGCTCATATAAAATGTGCGCGCCCAGGCCAGATCACCCTTCAGGCCGTTGGGTACCGGCAGGGACATGTCCGCCTCCATGCTATGCCCACTCGGCGCGCCAGGCAGGCCGCCAACCGGCGCCTGTGCATTGGCATCGGAGGTGGCCGGCCGCGCCGATGACAGCGGGGCATCCACGCCAGGGATACCGGCCATAGGCGACGTCGACTCAACCGGCTCGGCGACAGGCTTGTCGACCGACTTCACCAGGGCCAAGGGTGCGGCACCGGAATCCTCCCCCGGATCCACGCCCATAAACTTGAAGCGGATATAACCCACCACCGCGCTGATTTCATCGCCCGTCAGGCGCGACTTGAAGGGCATCATGCCGGTGCCGGGACGGCCATTCGTGACCGAGTCCAGCATGCGACTGCGCGTTAATACGCTCAGTGATTCGGGCGCGGTAAAGTCCCGGGGCGGCGGGTTCAGTCCGTTTTGGGCCCAGAAGGCGGTATTGCCCTTGTCGCCATGACAGACCGCACAATTCTGGGTGTACACCTTTTCTCCCACGCTCACGGCCGCGGGTGGCTGATCCACTGCGGCCGTGGCCACCTGCATAAAGTTGGCGCGGATATAGTCCACCAGACCCTCGATCTGCTCGGGTGACAGACGACCCTTGTGCCCCACCATGGCCGTACCGGGACGCCCCTCGGTCACCGATTTAATCATGCGTTCACGGGTCAACTCGATCGCTGCCTCGGCCGTGGTGAAATCACGCGGTTTAGGGAACATGCCCGAACGGGCCCGGGTGTTGGCATCCCCGTTGTCCCCATGGCAAATGGAGCAGTTTTTCAGATAGATCGCCGCCAGGGTCTTTTTATCCATTTCGGCCTCTGCCGCCGCCACGGTGCCGGCCCCGCCCAGAAAACCCGCCAATAACAGCCCGCCGAGGCCTAAAACAACACGATTTTTCATCACTTTGAACATCCTTAAACCTGTACATCCGATCAATTTGACCCGAATCCTGCGACAACCCGCCATAACGGCCCGGCACAAAATAGTAATTATATGCCTATCCATGATAAAGCGCGCCGATTGTGGCGTAAACAGGGCTTTTGCGCTACTCTAAACCTCACGTATAGTCAGCTAATAGCGACGTTAATGCCCGGATTTATCAACTCTTTTTGGGCATTCAAAAAACGGATTTGTGTCCGCTATTGTTACAAAAGATGTTACAGAAGATTGGCTTGAACATACTGCCACAGACGGTAAAAGGCGCAATGATGTCGCAACGAAATACTCCTCCCTCGCCGAAAGGTCGATCACATACCTACTATATGGCCCTCACCCTGCTGTTGCTGGGGCTGGCCTGGGCCACCTATGCTGCGGCGGAGGCCATTGTCGGCGACCCGGTACTCGGTGCAGACGATCCGATTCTGGGATCGAAACACGATTTTACCGGGCTCAATGATCGTGCCGGCGTGGTCGCCATGGCCGGCGTTGCCTTTTCCGATTACGGTTATTCCTGCGTCTATTGTCACATCCCCCCGGAAGCCGGCGGTTCCGAGCCTGCAGACTTTGGCGGCATCGATGGCTGGAACCGTTACGTGCCTGCACTAAGCAATTATAATCTCTACGACAGCGTCACCCTGGACAACAAGACCAGCGGCCCGAACCCGATCAGCATGCTGTGCCTCTCCTGTCACGATGGCACCATGGCCGTGGACATGGTGGTCTTCAAACCCGCCACCTTTGACCCCGCCGCTGATGATGCCATGCACATGCGCATCAATCCGGAAGACAATATCGAGAGCTGCGGCAAATGTCATAATGGCGATGTGGCCCATGACATCACCGTAAAAATGCTGGGCACCGACCTGCAAAATGATCATCCCATCTCGATGCGCTATGCCGGACTCGGCTTTGAAGATGACGACTTCCATCCCGTTGACAATCCGAACGGCTTTGATAATGGTGTCAAATTATATAATGGCCAAGTAGAATGCATGACTTGCCACAACGTGCATGACCCTTCACGGGAACTGCTGCTACGCGCTAACGCTGAGGTCTTATGTTTCACCTGCCACGCAAAATAAAAACAACAACTAGCAAACTCATCTGGCTTGGACTGGCCACGACCCTTCTACTCGTCGGTTGTGGCGGTGAAGAGGTCCGACACGAGGAAAATATCCTAGTCTACCCACCACCGCCCGAGCCCGCCCGTTTCATTTTTGAGCGCACGATCCGCAGCAGCTTCGATGTGAAAGAGATAACCGGCTCAGACAAACTGAAGCTTTTCGCCACCGGCTCAGTGGGTACCGCTACCGGTCTCGGCAAACCTTATGGCGTCGCCGTTTATAAGGGCCGCATCTATGTTACTGACACGGTTAAACGTGGCGTGCTGATGTTTGATGTGCCCGGCAAAGATTTCAAGATATTCGGCACCGAAGGCCCTGGCGCGCTTGCCAAGCCTATCGGCATCGAGGTCAGTAAAGAAGGCGAGATCTTCGTTGCTGACAACTCGGCCAAGCGGATTGTGGTATTCAATGCGGATGGGGAATTCCTGCGCGCCTTTGGCGATCGCAGCATTTTGAGCCGTCCCTCCGGTGTGGCCGTAAGCCCGGATGGCCTGCGTGCCTATGTCATCGATACGGGCGGCGTTACGACCCAGGAACACCACCTCTATATTTTCAATGCAAAAACCGGCGAACTGGAAAAGACTGTGGGCACCCGCGGCCGTGAAGATGGAGAGTTCAACCTCGCATTACAGGTCACAACCGCCGATGACGGCACCGTTTATGTTACCGACAGCGGCAACTTCCGTGTGCAGGCCTTTACCCCCGATGGTGACCACAAATTCAGCTTTGGCACCGTCGGCCGCAAGGTGGGGAATTTTGCACGTCCCAAGGGTATAGCGACCGATGCCGAAGGGAATATCTATGTCGTCGACTCCGCCTTTGGCAACTTCCAGATTTTCAATGACAAGGCCGAATTGCTCATGTTCATCGGCCAACGCGGCCAGCAGCCCTACCCTGGCCTGTACATGTTGCCGGCGGGCATCGACGTGGATGAAGATGGACGTGTCTACATGGTGGATCAATTCCATCGCAAGGTGGACGTTTTCAGGCCCGCAGGGATTGAAAAGGATGGTGGCTATCTGGGTGGCGAACATCTGCGTAAGCCCAAGAGCTAGCAACATCCCTGATTGCATGCCACGGTGGGCTCATGCTATAAAGACAGCTTATGCGGTACTGACATACACTGATCACACAAAGTGTGGAACAGACCCGATTTCAGTGCCGATAAACGACTAAAATAATGCCTGGATTGATCGACGGTGATTACTTACACATTTTGAAAGGATGCTGGGTTTGACTATGAAAACAACTACAAGACTCGCCCTTGGCATGAGCCTTTTCAGCATAGGGACAGTGGCACTGGCGGATGGCTGGGATCCCACCTCACAGGCATCCGCTATCGGCAGCATCGCCAATACGCGCCACAATCTTACTGTGTCATACAGCACGCTCGGCTCGGTCATGGATCTGGCCCGCAACAACTACGGTGCGATCTGCGTCTACTGCCATACACCACACGGTGGCAACAAACAGATCCAGGCCCCGCTGTGGAACCGCACCATAAATCCGGGCAATTACACCATCTACGACAAGCCGACGACCCTGATGCGTCCCATCGGTCTGCCCGGCCCAAATTCATTGACCTGCCTGTCATGCCATGACGGGACTATCGCCATCGACTCCGTGCTCAACATGCCCGGCTCCGGCCTGAGCCCTATTGGTGGCGGCGCTAACAACCAGGTCGGCACATCGAACATGGACTTCCTGAACACCTGGGCGGCATCCGGCGCCGGCACCGGACCCAGCGGTGATCACTTCGCCCTTGGCCCCGAACTCGGCAGCACCAATTCAGGCTGTGCCTTTTGCCACACCGCAGGCAACCCCTTCGGCGCCCCGGATTACAGTGCCTTTATGCTGGGCACCGACCTGCGCAACGACCATCCGATCGGTGTGCAGTACCCCGTCAGTTTCGGAACGGATACCGACTTCAACGAGCCAAATGTGGTTATCCCTGGCAGGATGTCATTCTTTGACGGCAACGGTAATAACCACGCCGACAAAAATGAGGTGCGGCTCTACGACACCGGTGATGGCCCAGAGGTTGAATGCGCCTCCTGTCATGACCCGCACGGCATCCCATCCAATGGTGCCGGCACCCGCTTCAATCCCAGCTTTCTGCGGGTGAATAACGGTATCGCGGGAACCCATGAGGGTACTAGCGGCATCGTCAGCGCAGGGCCCAGTGCGCTGTGTCTGACCTGTCACGCCAAGTAGTAGACAGGCACGAGACTTACTGAACGATTCTTGCCTCCAAAGGGCGAACATAAAAAAGGCCTCCGGTAGTCAACCGCGAGGCCTTTTTTATCGCCTACAATCTCGCCCGCATATCCCCGCCCGGCCATCGCCGAATGACTGATGACAGGCCGCGCTGATGCACAACAAGCGACCCGCCTGCGAGCTAAAACCCGCAATCTCCGGCATGACATCGGCCCAAACGCCGGCGCTACTGCACCGGTTCGATGCGACTCACAAAGGTCACCGCAGGAAAAGGCCGCTGAAGCTCTTTGCTGTAAAAGTTGGTCATGTACACACCCTTGCTGTAGCGAATGGCTGTACCCACCGGCAAGTCGGTCTTTGGGCCGGCAATCCACACCCGCTCGCCCTGACTCAAGACTTCCAGATAGCTATACATTTCGGTGTGTAGCAACTGCTTTACCACACCCTGATTGGGAAGTGCCGGCGCATTTTTCTGCTTTGCCTCAAGTTGCGCCTGATACTGCTCGGACTCCTGTTGCGTGCCCATAAAACCCAGATCGCCCTGTTCATTGATGGCGGCGTATTCCACGCTGCGTAAATAGCCATCGCGATTCGTCCCGCCCAGCACGTAAAAATACCCCTTATGCGTCAGCGCGCTAAAGGTCGCACGGGGCACACTCATTAGCGTCGTTTCCTGCCACGGCGCCAGACCACCGTCCGGCAACACTTGTGTTTTTTCGATACTGCGCAGATATTCCAGCCCCGTTAATCCACCCAGGGCATAAATGGTCTGCCCCTGTTTGGCCGAGGCCAATCCATAGCGGCCCGTATTCAGCGGCTGCGTTTTCTCCCAGCCACGGATATCGCCATTTTGCTGAGGCCTGGCCCATTCAACATCCGCAATTCCAACACCCTTGTCCTGATCGTGGCCACCGATCACGAACGTCATGCCATCGGTCGATTTCACACTGTTTACGTAACGCGGCAGGGTCATCGCATCACTGGCCATCGTCCAGGCACCAAGACTGCCATCCTCTGCAATTTTGGCGAACTCTACACTGTCGAGCAGGGTGCCGCCGAAACCACCAAAGGAATATACATAGTCACCCACCAGACTCAGCTTGGTGCAACGGCGCGGTAACACCGTTCGCTGGCCTTCCTGCCGCCACGGGCCAAGACTGCCGTCGGGATTAATCCTGGCGCGCTCGACGGTGGTTAACAGATTTTTACCATTAGGCCCGTTGCCGCCGCCAACCACGTAGACATAACCATTATTCACCACCGCTTCGGTAAAACCGCGCTCCTCCACCAGACGCGGCCCCGTCTGCCATTCGCCAATGCGGCCATCGGGCAGGATCGGTGCGTATTCACTGCTACGCAAGAATTGCCGGCCATCCACACCGCCAATCATATAAATGAAATCATTATTCACCACCATTGCCGCACCGGCACGTGCCACGTTCAGTGCACTGGTTTCTTTCCAGCCGGCAATCCATATCTGCGCCGGGGTTGCTGCGACGTTCTGTGCAGGTGCATTTTCATCCGATGGTGAGCACGCCATCAGAAACACAACGCTGACGATAAATGTCGCGATCTGTATTGTTTTGCCAGTAAAGCCCTTCATCTCATCCACCCCAGATAATTCAATCAGCCTTTACAAAAAAGCCCTGCCGGATTCACGCCAGGCAGGGCTTATTGTCTTAACAAGGATTACAACGCAACGATCAAAAATACAAATCAGACCATGATAATCGGAATTCACCCGACCCGCATGCCACCCTTAATTGTAATCAACAATTCTCGCCACACCACCAAAGCTACCGACCCACAGACTTCCGTCGGTGGCCTCGGCCAGTGAAAACACATTGTCCGCAAACAGGCCATCTGCCTTGGTCATCACCGCAAAACCGTTGGCTGTGGGGCGCGCCAGACCCTTATCAGTGCCAATCCACATATCCCCACCGGCCTTCTTGCTCAGCATGAATACATGATTGCCCGGCAACCCCTCTTTCACGGTGTAGGTCTTCCAGCTGTTACCATCAAAACGCGACAGACCCGCGCCCCAGGTACCACACCAGACAGCCCCATCCTCATCGACCACCATGGAGACAATATAATTCGGGTTGTAACCGACCTTGATATCACCCAGACCCTGCTCCGCCTTTTGCTGCGCATGATGTTTGGATGACTTGGCCGGATCGTTACTAAAGGCGATATCATCTTTCACCTTTTCATAAGGTGCGCCCAGGCCATCCGCATGTTTCCAGTTAGTCCATTTGTTATCCCGGTAGAGCGCCAGGCCGCCTTCGGTGGCAAACCAGATATCACCATTCTTACCTACTTCTACACCATAGACCCAGTCATTCGGCAGACCACCCTGGGTATTCTCAACCGTAAAGGTCTCCCATTTAGCGGTATCCGCGAAATTACCGTTCGGTACACGATTGACACCCGACCAGGTTGCGATCCAGTAATCGCCGTTTTCTGCCTCGGCAATGTCATAGACAAACTGGTCAGCCAGGCCATCCGGAATATTATAATTCTGCCACTGATCTGTTTCCGGCGTGTAGACGGACAAACCGCCACCGTAGGTACCTACCATAATCTTTCCGCGAATCTTGCTCACATGAAACACGCCGTTTGAAATCAGGCTGCTGTTTTTCACGTCATACAACTTGTAGTCATTGGTCTGCAGATCATAGCGAATCACGCCGCCGGAGGTGCCCACCCAGACTTCGTTGCCATCCGCCAGCATACCCTTGACATTTCGCTGCCCCACACGGAAATGCGCGAATTTGGCGGTATTTTCCTGCTGCCCCGGCAGCAGATCGACCGCGGGCGCACCCTCCATGCTCGGATGATTCGGCGGCATCTGCCCCTGGGTAATCGGACCGGCCGTAGTCGTTGTAGTGGTTGTTGTATCTGCCTGCTTGTTACCAAAATTGTAGGCCGCAATCACCAAGCCACCGACGGCCAGTACGGCTACCGCCAAACCCTTTGAACTAATATTCACAACAACCTCCAATTCATGTTGCGCACGTTATATTTCGCACGTCATATTCCGCAAGACAGGTAACCATTAACACTGACCCATCAATGGCACTCGGTGAATAAAACTACTTTTCCTCGCTCTCATTCCCGGAACTGTAACGTCGCGAAGGAGAATCGGACAAGCCTACCCGGAAACCCTACTCTGAAACCAACAGGGTCACACCCGAACGACTGCCAACCCACACCTGGCCGTTGGCCGAGGGCGCCACCGCATAGATATTATCGTCCAGCAGGCCATCGGTGGTGGTGAACAGATGCCAGTCTTTGCCATCGAAATACGACAGCCCGGCATTGGTGCCCACCCACATGCCACCCTTTTCATCCTGGGCAACACTATAAACAATGTTTCCGGCCAGGCCATCCCTGGTGGTGTAATTGGTCCAGCTTTTACCGTCGAAACGGCTCACACCGCCGCCCCAGGTGCCCGCCCACACGCTATCGTCGCTGGCGACCAGCAGGGCAAAGACATAGTTGGGATTATAGGTTTGCTGATCCATCGACAGGATGCTCAGGTCATGCCGCGATCGCGTACCCAAACCCGTATTGGTACTGAGGGGTAGGTTCTGTTCATTGTCGGCACCCAGACCATCGTCATGCGTCCAGGTTTTCCAGCTGGTGCCATCAAACATGTTGATGCCGCCTTCGGTGCCCACCCAGAGACGCTGCTGTGAATCCACATCCAGACCATACACCCACTCATTCACCAGCTCATCAAGGTAGGTGTGAAAGGTTTCGGTTTTTGGGTCAAATCGGTTCAGACCCGCCCAGGTACCGATCCACAAGGTGCCATCAGCCTGCTCGGTGAATGAATAGACCCAGTAATCCGCCAGACCATGCATGGGGAAAAAGGTTTTCCATTCCCGCGCCACCGACAGGCGAGAAATCCCCCCGCCATTGGTACCAAACCAGCGATCGCCCTTGCTGTCGATATGCATGCCAAACACGTATTCATTTGCCAGGCCTTGCTCGCGCGTATAGGTAGCCACCAGGTTACGTGTGGCGATATCAACCTCCATCGCCCCCACACTGGTGCCCACCCACAGGGTATTTTGCTTTTCATCCACTTCCATGGAACGCACATAGACGCGCTCCCCCACATTAAAGGTGTCAGCCACCCGGTAGCCACTGGTGTTTTTCGACACCGGGACAGAGCTTACCGGCGGCGCCATCGATGCCGGCACCGGCGTCGTTGTGGCAGGCTCATCATTCGAACAGGCCGCCACAAACAACAGCAGACCGGCTGTTACACCGAGCCTCGTCCACCGCGCCGACTGAGCCGACAAACGAGGTTTCATTACCGTTACTTGCATCAAAAGAAGGTCCTGATGTGGGCGATGATATCCATAATTTCCACATCGGTAAGTATGCCGTTAAAGCCAGGCATCACCCCCTTGCCCTTTTTCACAAAACTGAGCAACTGCTGATCAGGCTGCATCAGTTTTTCGCCCATCTTGAAATTGGGAATCGATCCGACCTGGGGAATTCCTTCAGGGCCATGGCAACCGGAACATCGAACCTCATACAAGGCACGACCCTTTATGGGATCGCCCGCCATCGCCGCGCAGGCAGACAGTAACAACAACATGAAAACCAGTGAACGACCAACAATGATTGAATGATTCATTATTTTCTCCTTCCACATGAACATAACATTCTCGACCAATCGGTTACCGAACTTTCCGCATAGACCACTAGTTAACGACCTCGTTAATCACCAGTTCAACTCTTTGCCCGGCATTAACATCCATGGGCTGCGACACCGCCTGCAGGTCGCCCGGCTGAGGCATGGCATTACCGCTCTTGGAGATACGTGCGCCTACCACCACCTGCTGAAAGCTCGACAGTTTCATTGAGGGATTCATTGCCATGGAATCATCCAGGGTAAACTCCAGCGGCAGGTCCTTCACTGTTTTACGCACAATCGCCAACGGCATGCGTGGACCGGTCGCTGCGCGCGCATAGACAAACAGGGTATCCCCCACAGCGGCCTGCAACATCAAAGACTCATCCAGATGCACGACGCCGGAGATACTCGGGCCAGCCACACTTGCAACCTGCTCCACCCCATCCACCGGCAAGCCCAGCTTCTGCTGAATCTCACCGATATTTTTCTGCATCTGCTGGTAGTTTTCCGAGCCCTTGGGGAAGATCTCCAGCAACCGCTGCCAGTATCCCAGGGTGGCCTCAAAATTTCCCGACTGGTAGGTCGCGGTACCGGCCAACCACAATGCCTTCTGGAATTTTGGCTGAATCGCCAGAGCCTTTTTCACCAGCTCATACGGCTTGCCCGCCATGTTGCGGCCATTGGCCATAGCCAGCGCATCGGCATAATCCGCCAACAGCTCCGCATTGGAATCCTGCTGCAAGGCAGAGGCCCGCGCAAAGGTTTCTGCGGCAGCGCCGTACTGCTTAAGGAAATAGTAGGAACGTCCCAGCATGGTCCAGCCTTCCGCATCATCCGGGTTCTGCTGCAGATGATCCTGCAGCTTGCGCACCTGCTCCTCCAGAGTGCCTTCATGCCCCTCTGCCTGCACCTGTGGGCGCGCATCTTCGGGATGCAGGCCCGCCTCGCCCGAGCCCAGCATATTGTAAATCGTCACCGCCAAAATCGGGATCACTATTGTAATCACCACTGCGGCAGAGCGTCCGATAACGCGATCCATCGGCGTCAGCGGCGCTTCCGGTGCTGCATTGTTATCCTGCAGGAAACCGCGTTCCAGATCGTGTTTCGCCATATCAAACTGCTCTTGCGTCAACACCCCCACTGACAGGTCGCGCTCAAGCTCCATCACCTGGTCCTTGAAGATGGTGAGATTCAGTTCGTCGCGATCAAACGTATCTTCACTACGCTGTCCGCGCTGAATCAGCGGCGGCAACAAAAACAACAAGGCCGCGGCAATCAACAATGCGGCAACTAACCAAAACACCATCATGACTTATCTTCCTTATCTTTTTGTGCGGCAGCTTGTTGCTCCGGCTCGGATGCCAGCAATGCCTTGAGTCGTTCGCTTTCTTCCGCAGACAGGTCTCCGTCAGCAGTCACCAGTGTTGTGCGCTTGCGCAAATTAATCACCAACACCGTCAGACCGATCAGCAACAACAGAAAAGGCCCGGCCCACAACAGCACCGTGCTCGGCTTCATGGGTGGACGATAGCGCACAAAATCGCCGTAACGCTGCACCATGTAATCGACAATTTCTTCCTGTGTCTGGCCACGCTTCACCATCTCGCGAACCTGATTTTTCAGGTCAACGGCCAGCTCGGCATGTGAGTCCGCAATCGTTTGATTCTGGCAGACCAGGCAACGCAACTCCGCCGAGATCTCGTTGACGGTCTTCTCCATCTCCGGGTCCATCGCCATAGGCGCGGCCTCTTTGGCGACACTCAGCGGTGCAAGCATCACCAACGACACAAACAGGGACAGTCTAATAATGTTTTTCAACGGGCTCATACGCAACCCTCCACCGTGTCACGGGTAACCACCTGCTGCGCCGAGGCCTGCTGAAGTTTCCTTACCAGCGGCAACACGCAGTCATCGAGTGCGTCGGGTGTCACCGGGCCAATGACCTTGTGGCGGATAATGCCCTGCTTGTCGATCACAAAGGTTTCCGGCACACCATAAACGCCATAATCAATACCGACCTTGCCTTCATAATCAATCATGCTGGCGACATAAGGATTGCCCAGCTGTTGCAGCCACTGCTTGCCCTCACTTGGCAGATCCTTATAGTTCAAACCATAAATAGGCACTATGTTGGCGCGCGACAGCTGCACCAGCAATGGATGCTCGGAACGGCAGGCCACACACCATGAGGCCCACACATTCAGCAGCCACACCTCACCAAGCATATCCTGGGTGGAAAAATGCGTTTCCGGCGCGTGCAGCTTTTGCAGACTGAAAGTCGGTGCCGGTTTATTGATAAAAGGGGATGGCACCTCCCGCGGATTAAGATCCAGCCCCTTTAACAAAAATACCGAAACAACCAAGAACACCACCAGGGGCACGATATAACGCAACATCTTTACTGTTCCTCTTTCGCCAGCCGGGCAGTGGCGACCTGTTGATCGGTGGTCTTTTCCTGCACCTTGCGCCTGCGTGAAGCGAGCCGATAACGACGATCACTGACGGCAAACATTCCGCCGATACCCATCAACACGGTGCCGCCCCAGATCCAGTTCACAAACGGCTTGTAATAAACACGCACACTCCAGGCACCACCGCCCACCGGTTCGCCCAGCGACACATACAGATCACGGAACAGACCGGAATCAATACCTGCCTCCGTCATCGGCATGGTCTGTACGCGATAGACCCGCTTTTCCGGGAACAATACGGTCTCGGTTTTACCGTCCACGGTGACCAGGATCTGGCCGCGATTGGCCGTATAGTTTGGCCCCTCTACCTCGGTTACACCGTCAAAACGGAAGGTGTAATTACTCATGACGACGGTATCACCCACCTCCATGCGCATGTCTTTCTCGACTTCATAACTGTTCACCATGGTGACGCCCATAATGAAGACGCCGACACCGACATGCGCGACATTCATGCCGATATAGGATTTTGGTAATCCGGCGATGCGTGACAGCAAACCTGCGCTGGAATTTACCGCCGTTTTTCCAAGGCGTTCATTCACGCTGACCACGATGCTGCTGAAAATCCAGAAGGACAGGGCAAAACCCAGACTGGTGAGCGCAAACCATTCACCCATCAGCAACGGCGTAATCAATGCCATCACCAGACTCACCGCCGCCGCCCATTTCATACGGCTGGCCATATCGGGGAGACTGGCCTGTTTCCAGCGGGCGATGGGACCCAGTCCCATGAGGAAAATCATCGGCGCCATCAACGGGAGAAACACGGTATCAAAATAGGGCGGGCCCACCGAGATCTTGCCCATGTCCAGGGCGTCCAGCAACAGGGGATACAGGGTGCCCAGCAGCACTGCGCCCGCCGCCACCACCAGCATCACGTTATTGGCCAGCAAAAAGCTTTCGCGCGAGACCAGGCCGAACTTTCCGCCCAGACCAACCTTCGGCGCACGCCAGGCAAACAGGGTCAGCGAACCGCCAATCACAATCACCAGGAAGGCCAGAATGAAGATGCCGCGCTCGGGATCAGTCGCAAAGGCATGCACCGAGGTCAGTACGCCGGAACGCACCAGGAAGGTTCCCAGCAGGCTCAGCGAAAAGGCAAAGATCGCCAGCAACACCGTCCAGTTTTTGAAGCAGCCGCGTTTTTCGGTCACCGCCAGCGAATGCACCAGCGCCGTGCCCACCAGCCAGGGCATGAACGAGGCGTTTTCGACCGGATCCCAGAACCACCAGCCACCCCAGCCTAACTCGTAGTAGGCCCACCAGCTGCCCAGCGAGATACCCAGGGTCATGAATATCCAGGCCACCGTGGTCCAGGGCCGCGACCAGCGCGCCCAGGTGGCGTCCATATTTCCACCCAACAAGGCGGCGATGGCGAAGGCGAAGGCCACCGAGAAACCCACATAGCCGGTGTACAGCATGGGCGGGTGAATAATCAGACCCGGATCCTGCAACAGCGGATTGAGGTCTCGACCATCGAGCGCCGCAGGCAACAGGCGGTCAAAGGGATTCGAGGTAAACAGCATGAACATGATGAAGCCGACGGAGATCAACCCCATCACGCCAATCACGCGTGACACCATATCCAGCGGCAGGTTACGCGAAAAGCGCGATACTGCGAGGGTCCAGATTGCCAGCAACAGGGCCCACAGCAGTAACGATCCCTCATGCCCGCCCCAGATGGCGGCGATACGATACTGCACCGGCAACATGGAATTGGAAACGGTGGCGACATACTTCACCGAAAAATCGTTATTGATGAAGGCGTACATCAGACAGCCAAACGCCACTACCACAAAAATGAACTGTATCTGGGCCGCCGGTCGCGCAATCTCCATCCAGGAGCGCATACCCGTTTGTGCGCCCGCGATGGAAACCACCCCCTGCACCAGCGCGACGCAAAGCGCCATGATGAGCGCGAAATGTCCGATTTCTGGAATCATATTTTCAATCCTCGTTTAAGCTTCAGCTGATGGGCGTGTACTGGGTACCGCGTAACACCGTCCCTGATTTAGCACTCACCCTATGCCCCTGGGAGGCTTAGGGGGTTATCGTACCGGTGGCCTGGTTGGCCTTTTCACCCTTCTCCAGCATCGCCGCCACTTCCGGCGACATGTAATTCTCATCATGCTTGGCCAACACTTCACTGGCCTTGAACATACCGTCCTCCATCCTGCCCTGGGCCACCACACCGGTGCCTTCCTTGAACAGGTCAGGCAGGATGCCGGTAAACGCCACCGCCACGGTTTTGACATTGTCGGTCACATCAAAATGGACGGTCAGACCATCGTCCTGTCGTTTCAGACTACCTTCGACCACCATGCCACCCAGCCGAAAGGCCTTTTCATTGGGTATATTGCCGGCCAGTACATCGGTGGGGCTGATATACAGCGCCAGATTGCTATTCAGGGCGTTGAGCACCAGGCCCGCCGCCACGGCCAGGCCTGCCAGCCCCACCAGAATAAATGCCATGCGTTTATGCCGTGTTTTCATCACTACTCCCATGCATCCGTTACCACTGGATGCGTATCAACTGTGTATCAACCTGCGATCTGTATCTACTAACAAGGCGCATGGAAAGGATACCCTTCAATCAAGACCGTCAGCAGCATGATGACTCAATAATATCTCAACACCACCATCGCTATTGCGAATTGCCCCGCGCCTCAGCCCGCACCATACGCGCCAGCTGTTTCAGGGTGGCCTTTTTGCTGCGCATCAGCGCGATCACCTCAACGACCATAAACAGGGCGGTGACGCCGTAGGACATCCAGATATAGTAGCCACGTCCACCCATGGCAAAAAATTCGCTCATTGTCTTTCTCCCGCGAGGTCAGTGACCAGCTCTTTCACCCAGACCGTCTGCCGCTCACGCTCCAGGATGGTACGCCGCACCCGCATCAACACCACCGCGATGGTATACATCCAGAAGGCGATGGTCATGATCAGCATCGCCGTGAGCATAATCGTCGCCATCTTCGGCGCCATGGTAGGACTGACCGAGGCGCCCTGGTGCAGGGTGTTCCACCACTTCACCGAGAAATAGATCACTGGCAGGTTGATCACCCCCACAATCGCCAACAGGGCGCTGGCTCGCGATGCGCGGCGCGGGTCATCGATCGCCGACTGCAGCGAGATGTAACCGATGTACAGGAATAACAGGATCAGCTCCGAGGTCAGGCGCGCGTCCCACACCCAGTAGGTACCCCAGGTGGGCTTGCCCCAGAAGGCCCCGGTCCATAGCGCGATAAAGGTAAACATGGCCCCGGTAGGGGCCAGGGCGCTGGCCATCATCTCTGCCAGGCGCACCTTCCAGGCCATGCCGATGATGGCGTAACCGGCCATCACCAGATAGATCAGCATCGACATCCAGGCGGCCGGCACATGGATAAAGATGATGCGATAGCTCTCGCCCTGCTTGTAATCCGTGGGCGCGACGAAGAAGCTCATGTACAGCCCGACCACCATCAGGACAATCGACACCGCCCAAAACCAGGGGATCAGGCGACCGGCCAGCGGATAGAAATTTTTCGGCGAGGAGAAGTAGTACCACGCGATGCTGTTCTTAAAAAGCATTGTTAAAAACCATCGTTAAAAGCCATAGTTAACACCCATTCAACTTACGCTCATTTATCATTATAAAATTCATGATGTCCGCTCGACACCCGCTCCATACACTTCTGCTACCCGCCCATTGGCCCGACGCTACTCCGCGCTGATGCGCAGCGCGGCCGAGGTGGCCAGTGGCGTCAACAGTATCGCCAGCACCAGAAAGGCGCCTAACAGGGACAGCTGCCCATCAAACGCCATCCCCGAAATCGCGGCATCCACCGCGCCGGTGCCAAAGATGAGCACCGGAATATACAACGGTAACACCAACAGGGAAACCAGCACCCCGCCGCCCCTTACCCCCAGGGTTAGTGCGGCGCCGACGGAGCCGATCAGGCTCAACACCGGCGTACCCAGCAACAGCGTCAGCATCAATAACACGATGGCATCACCATCCAGCCCCAGCTGCATACCCAGCAGTGGCGACAGCAGCACCAGCGGCACACCCGACACCAGCCAGTGGGCCAACACCTTGCCCAGCACCAGCACCGACAGCGGCTGCGGCAGTAACAGCATCTGCTCCAGGCTGCCGTCCTGATAATCGTCCGCGAACAGGCGGCCCAGCGACAGCATCGAGGCCAGCAGCGCCGCCACCCAGATCACCCCCGGGGCGATTTCACGCAACACCGCCAGCTCCGGGCTCACCCCCAGCGGAAACAGGCTCACCACGATAATGAAAAAGAACAGGGTGGTGAGGACATCCGCCCGCCGACGCATCGCCAGGGTCAGGTCACGCGCAACCATCGCACGCCAGGCATCAAACAGGCTGGTCTGTTTCATACCGCCGTCTTCACCCGGTCAAGATCGACTTCGCGGCAGGCGCCGGCACGCATCGCCACCTCCTGATGCGTGGTGTACACCACCATGCGCCCCTTCTGCAGATGCGCCTCGATCAGGCCGGCCAACTGTGTCACCGCCGCCGCATCCAGCGCGGTAAAGGGCTCATCCAGCACCCACAGCGCGGCATCACTCAACAACAACCGGGCCAGGGCCACGCGGCGTTTCTGTCCCTGCGACAGCACCTGGGTCGGCAGATCCTCCCGACCCGCCAGCCCGATCTGCCCCAGGGCTGCATAAATCTGTTCTTCTGACAGGCTCTCACCCCGCAGGGCATTGCTGATGGACAGGTTTTCAAACCCGGTCAGTTCGGACTTGATGCCGTTGTGATGCCCCAGATACAGCAGCTCGGCATGAAACTCATCCCGTTGGGTACGAATATTGTGGCCCTGCCAGAGCACCTCGCCCGCCGCCGGCTCCAGCAATCCGCACAGGGTGCGCAACAGACTGGTCTTGCCGCTACCGTTTGACCCCCGCAGGCGCAGGAGTTCCCCGCCCTGCAACTGGAAATTCAAACCGGTGAACAGGCAGTGATCGCCTCGCACGCATTCGAGATCGCGGACTTCCAACATCGAACCAATACACCCCTCTCAAGTCCGTACGGTATTTCGTCATTATGCGTTGTGTTGTGCCGACGAAAGCGGACAGCAAGCCCGTAAAAGCCGCGCAGTGTAGCATTTAAGAGACATCAAGCTCCACTCACAAGACCGCTGAATTCAACGATTTTGACCATGGAATCCACAGGGATTCCGGGGTGGAGAATCAGTCCTGGCCGGCGCCCTGCACCACCGTCGGCGCGGACAACGGCGGTGGCAGCAGGGCCTCAATGGATTCGACCAGCGCCGGCGCATCCCACTCCCGCCAGCCCTCGACCACCTTCACCAGGGTACCGTCGGGTCGCACAAAAAAGGTGGAGGGATAGACCCGCACGCCCAGCACCCCGAACACCTCGCTCAGGTCGCTGTCCAGCAGGCTGGGGAAGGTGATGCCGTTTTCGATGAGATATTCACGCACCACGTGCTCATCCCCATCCACCGACAGGCCGACCAGCTCCAGGCGCTCCTCCCCCAGCCGTTGGGCCAGGCGTTGCAGACTGGGCATTTCGTGACGGCAGGGCCCACACCAGGTGGCCCAGACGTTGATCATCAGCAGTCTGTCGGGGCTCGGTTTGAGGGTGGCAGGCTGCTGGCGCAGATCCCGCACCGACAGGGGCGGCACGCTCTCACCGATACGGATTTTCAGGGGGGGGAGGGGCTCTTCACAGGCGCTGAGCGCCGCCAACAGTATGACCGCGATCAGCCACCGCACCGCCGGGAACCACCGCCGCCAGGGCGTTAGTGTTGCTGCGACCACGATGGCTTCGGCGGCCTCGGTTCATCCTCGCCGGCCACGGTCACGCCCTCGACACGGCCCAGCTGCGCCTCCCATTCCCACAGGGCCGAACGGGCCTTGGCGAGATGGGGGTCATCGGGCGGAGAAAGGTGGATATAACTGCGCATGGCCCCGAGGGCTGCCTCGAACTCGCCCTGCCCCTCAAAGGCAATCGCCAGGCCGTAGTAGGCATTCACCTGATCCAGCTTTAGCTCCAGGGCCTTTTCAAACGCCCCGCGCGCCGGGCCGAATTCCTCCAGCCCCAAAAAGGCGTAGCCCATGTTGACATAGGCCTCCGGCATGTCCGGGGCGATGCTGAGCACGGAATCCAGCGCGGTGATGGCATAGTCGTAGCGCTTGGCATGCAACAACGAAACCGCCTGCTGAAAGCGCTCCATCACCTGCTGTTCGGCGGCGGACTGGGGCTCATTCAGGGCTCCGCGAAAGGCCTGCCGGGCCGCCTGTTCAGGGCTCAAATCAGGGCTCAAAGGGCCGCCGGCCGGCGGCCGCCCGGCCAGATGGGCCGGTTTGGAATAGCCCTGCACCCGGCTCGCGGTCGACTGCCCCTGCCAGGCAGGCAGGGTCATCAGCAGGCCGACGATGGCCACCACCGCCGCCAGCGAGACAATTGCCGTCAGCGCCTCAAAGTCGTGCCGGATTACCTGTTGTGACATTGGTTGCGGCATCACACCACCCCCTTGTGGGCAGACGGACTCAGATAGGGGGTACCGAAATAGGTGCTGAACGCCATGATGAAAACGCCGATGATGATCGCCCCGCTGACCCAGGGCTTGATCCGGTAACTGAGGCGCACATGCAGACCGATGGCCAGAAAGATCCAGGTCAGGAAGGCCGAGGTCTCCAGCGAGTCCCAGGCCCAGTAACGCCCCCAGGCGTCCTGCGCCCACACCGCCCCGGCGATCAGCATCAGGCTGTCGAAGACCAGGGCCAGCATCATCAGGCGCCAGGCCAGCTTGTCGATGATCGCATCGACCGGCATGGCGCGGAACCAGATCCTACCCCGCTCGGTGGTGCGCAGGATCATCACCCCGCCGAGACCGACGCCGGCCAGCAGCAGCGCCAGAAACACCTTGCCGACGCCCACATGGGCCCACTTCCAGACATTGTAATAGGTGGCGGGAAAGTGACTGACATCCGGTTCCAGGGTCAGCACCCAGCTACCCAGGATCCACATCACCGGCAGCACGATCACCGCGCTGGGGCGCAGGCCCGGCAGGCGCCAGTATAGGAAGGCAAAGATCAGACCCAGACTCCACATCTGGCTCATCAATAATTCAAACAGGCTGATCCACGGGCCGTGGCCGATGCGATCCCAGCGGGCAATGATGGCCACCGTCAGCAGCACCACCCCCAGCAGGATAAAGCCCAGCACCAGCTTTTCGTGCCCCCGGCTGGTCACCAGCGGGCTATTCACCGAGCGCGGCGACACGCCCCACATCGCCACCAGGGTGGCCAGCAGGTAGGCGGCGAGACCGGCCCACAGCCAGGGCTGTTCGGCCGCCATGCCATTCATGCCCGCCCCTCATCGCCATTGGCAAGCGGCGCGGCATCGACCTCATCCATCCAGGGTTTCAGATTCAGTTTGATCCAGAAAAAATGCGTCAAGCCAAGTACTCCAATAATCGTGACCCAGAACAGCCATTGTATGGTGGGATCATAAAATACGCGATAACCCATCCAGGTCGTCAGCGCCTCGTAACGCAGACGCCCCTGCTCCAGCTGCACCTCCTCACCCACCTGCAGCTCCTCCCGCCGGTCGCCGATTGTGACCACCAGGGTACCGGTCGAGTTCCGGCCGTCCAGCACCCAGGGCTGTTCCAGGGTCATGCCGGTCTGCAGCTGCAGCCAGAATTTGATCGTTTCCTCACTGCCGGGCGGCGTCCACTGATTATCCTGCTTGTACTCAAACAGCGGATACGAGGGCATATTGATGTGGCCAGTGATGGGCGCGCCCTGAATCGGCAGCCAGGTGAGAATCGGCGCAAAACCCTTATTGTGGGTGGTGTAAAAACGATAGCGCTCCAGCACCAGCGGCCGGTCGTCGCCCACGTCCCGGGTCACCACGCCCCCATCCGGCCCCGGCAGATACACCGTGCTGTGGGTCAGGCCGCGCTGCAGGCCGGCGGCATAATCCACCGTATAAGGCCCCTGAATAAAGCTGACGGCATCCAGATTACCGATATGCCAGGGGCCCTTGTTCACCTCCATGAGCGCATCTTTATGAAAGCTGTCGTTCTGGGCGAGTTCGAGATGGGCATCGAGATGGGTCAGGCGCCCCACCCCGGCCAGCAACACCGTGGCCAGCAGGCAGACATGAAATATCAGCAGGCCCGGCTGCCGATTGATGCGCGGATTGGTAATGATGGCCGCGCTCAGGTTCAGCGCCAGCAAGGCCAGAGGCACAATCAGCACCCACACCGAAACATCCACAGGATTGCCATAGCTGGCAGCGGCCCCCAGGCCCAACAACACCATTCCCAGCAGGGTGAATTTCAGCGACGCCAACAGGCGCAATCCGGACAGCATGATAACAACAAGACTCCAACGGGGTGATTCAGACCACCGGCCTGAACAGCGCGCAAAAAGTATACCCTACCCGGTACTCGCAGCGAGGCAACCGCTAATGAAAGACCCAAATCCCGGGCAATCGTTCAACACAAAACCCTTAGCCACAGAAAAATCTGCGAGCCTTGTGGGCCAAATATGGCGATGAAACAGGGATCATCGTAACATCGAAGCACTGCTGAGATTCAGCCCCACATTCTTCTGGATTTTATATGGACACTATTGCCACGCGCAAAAACGCACTCTATCTGCTGGCGCTACTGGCTGCGCTGCTCGCCATCAGTGGCTGCAGCCAGAATAAAAACTGGATCAAGGTGAACCACCCCGGTGACTATGAGCTGATTGAGATGGGCCACCAACAAGAAGGCCCGATCGTGTTTCGCCTCACCCGCGCCCATGACAGAGTTTTTTATTCCCACCCCACCGTCCTGGGCCCGACCTCTTTCAGTGTGTACCTGCTGCAACACACCGAGATACATGAGGGTGAGTCGGTACTGGACATGGGCACCGGCTCAGGCATACAGGCCATTTATGCGGCCGAAAAGGCGAGTCACGTACTGGCCATGGACATCAATGAGATCGCGCTGGATAACACCCTGAAAAATGCCCGCAAACACGGGGTAGCCGACAAGATATCGGTGCGGGGGAGCAATCTGTTTGACGCCCTTCGGGCTGCCGAGAAATTTGATGTCATCATCTCAAGCATACCCTATGCCTGGAATGAACAGACCCAGGGTAACTGGAAATTGCAGGAACGTTTTTTTCAGGCTGCGGGCAAACACCTGAACCCCACGGGCAGGATCTATTTTCTGACCGGCTCGCTGGACAACCTGTCACGGACCAAACAGCTGATTGAGGAAAACGGACTGAAGATTATGCGTATGGACATGGCCTATGCCCCCGTGCAGGAGCTTGAGCCGATCGTGTATGTGCTACAACACGCACCGGCCGCGCCGGACCAGGGTGCTGAGTAAAAGATAGTGCTGAGTGCTGAGGACTAAGTAAAAACCACACCCCAGCACTTAGTGCGTAGGGCGCAATAACCGAAGGGCATTGCGCCGCATGAAAGATCCCCCCAGGCCAGGAATGCGTTGATGGCTCTGAAAACTCACCGTAACGATCATTCATAGCGGCCCCCGACGAGATATTCGGCGCAATGCCCTTCGATTATTGCGCCCTACCGGGTCAGTGGCAGTTACTCAGCACTCTACCTAATCCTGCCTGGACAGTATCGGTTTAACATTGCCCCAGGCGATTTTCCTGTGCACATCCTCTGGCAACCTGCGTAGGGCGCAATAACCGTAGGGCATTGCGCCGCATGAAAGATTTCCCCAGGTCAAGAATGCATTGATAGCTCTGAAAATTCACCGTAACAGTTATTCATAGCGGCCTCCGACGAGATATTCGGCGCAATGCCCTTCGGTTATTGCGCCCTACCGGGTCAGCACTTATCACTTAACCTTCAGCCAGGCAAAATCATTGACCGGCTGGGCGAGGCGCCGGTCAGAGCGCAGGTGAAGCCCGCCGGACTGGGGGTCCACCGCGTAGCTCAGCAGCCGCTGTCGATCCTTGCCCAGCACCAGCAGCGAACCCTCCGCCTCGTCAAACCAGATTGCCACCGGCACCAGCGGCAGGGCCACCGTGCGTCGCTCTTCCGCCAGGGCACCAAACCCGGCCTCGATACCGTGTAGGCTCAAACTCGCATCGCCCTGGTGGGCGGCATACAGCCAGCGCCCTTCAGGATGCACCAGCAGGGCCATCGGCCGCTGGCCGGTTGTAAAGGGCGAACCCGGTATGGCCGCCAGGGCGCCGGTCTTGCTATGGATGCGGAACACCGCGATATCGTTCGAGCCGGCATTGGCCACATAGACATAATGCCCGGTCGGCTCCACCGCCAGGGCCAGCGGTTCCCTGCCGCCACTGGCGAAGGGGGAGCCGTATTTCCTGCCTTCGAAAATCAGCGGCGCCGCATTGTTCAGGTAGCGATAGACCGACACGCTGTCCGCCTGCGCATTCGCCACAAAGGCGAAGCGCGCGGCCGGGTCCAGACTCACGGCCACGGGACCCCTGCCGGTGAGGATCGGTGAGCCCTGGACCGCCTCGGGGATGCCCGTTTGCGGGTCAAGAAAATAGACCGACATCGTTGCATCACTGGAATTAGTTACGTAGAGATACCAGCCGTTGACATCGATGGCCAGATCCGTCGCACCGGACCCGGTCCGCACCCGGCCATCCGGCACCGCGCTGATCACCCCACTCCGGGCATCCACCGCCAGGGTGATGAGACTGTTCTCGGCGCTGTTCAGCGCATAGGCGAAACGCCCAGCAGGCGCGACGGCCAGGGCATCCGCACGGCCGGCGACGACCGTCCCCGGCGCAAGCTCTGCCCCTTCGAGGCGCGCCAGCGTCATCGCTTCCCCTGCGGCAATCAGCGCCGCTGGCGGCGGGGCCTGGGTTGTGGTCGGCGGGGCCACCACCAGCGACCAGGGGGACAGCCGCGTCTGCAGGCCCTCCCGGTGACGGAGCGCGCCACTGTCCGCGTCCAGGTCAAACAGGCTGATCTCGTTGCTGTCGTAGTTCGACACATAGACCTGGCTGCCGTCGGCATTGAAGGCCAGATCCACCGGGGTCTGCAACTGGGTGGAAAACGGCGAGCCCGGCACCGGCGTCAGACGCCCGCTGGCACGGTCCACGGCGTGCACGGCCACCGCGCCCTCGGCCCACAGGGTGGTCAGCACAAAGCGTCCGGAGGGATGGAAGCGTGCGCGGTAAGGATTGAACCCCACAAAAAAGGGACTGCCCTCGACCAGGCCGGGCACGCCGCTGGCCTCATCAAGACGGAACACGCTGACACTGCCCGCCGCCTTGTTGGGGGTGATGATATAGCGCCCCTGCGGATCCATATCGATCGCGTGCGGCAGACCGCCCGCCTCCGGTGGCACGTCCAGCATGCCTTTGCCGAGGTAGTCGATAGCGGCGAAGTCGCCCACCGAATAGGGCGAGCCGGACAGCTCACGCAGGCCACCGGTCCGTTCATCTATCTGATAGGCCGAGACGCTGTTGGAGTAGCCGTTGACCGCATATAAAAATTTACCCGTCGGATGGATGACCAGTTCCCGGGTACGGCGCTGGGCGGGAAAGGGGGAACCCGGCAGGGGCCTGAGCGCACCGCTGTCAGGATCAAACGAGTAGGCCCCCACCCCGCTGAAGCGTGAACCCACGTAGGCAAAACGGCCCGAGGGGTGAAAACGCAGACTAAAGGGGGAACGGGTAGCGGAGGCAAAGGGCGAGCCCGGCACCGGCTGCAGGGCGCCGCTGTCGGCATCCAGGCGAAATACCATGAGCCGATCGGTGGTGCTGGAGACCGCCACCACAAACCGGCCGGACGGGTCGATCACCACCGCGGAAGGGGCCTTGTCGATGGGCCGATGGCCGAGATGCCGCAGACGCCCCTCGCCGTCCACACGATAGCTGGAGAGGCTAAAGTCTTCCGCGTTCACGCCAAAGGCAAAGCCCGCCGCATCGGCAACGGCGCTCATCCCCAGGCCCAGTAGCAACGCCCCAACCAGCGGCGCAACCCGTGGCGCAACCCATGGCGCAAAAAGGCGCCCTAACCACTGCATGCCATTTTCTCCCGTATCGCCTTTCGGGCGGCGACCGACGCCTGGCCCGGATATTTCATACATGACACGCGCCCTCACGACGCCCTCGATTCAACGGCCCGCCTGTCTTACGGATGAATGGACGTCCCGACCAGGAAAAAGACATACCGCACAAAACCACCTCCCGCCGGTGCTGCCGGGACAGCTTATGGCATGTTGGCACAGGCCTCGCTGCTATTGGCCATCCAGGTGACCCCAGAGGCCCCATTACCGGGGGAACCGGAAGAGCCGCAGTTGGTGGGCTGCCAGTTCCCACTCACCGCAAAGCTGCGCACCTTGAGCGCGGCGCGATTGTAGTACGGCCCGTTGACATAGCCGCTGGTCGTGCCATTACGCAACTGATTACCCGTGGAGCCAAAACCACCCTCGGGACCCACATCGTTCAGGTTCACCAGGAAGGCCTTGTTCTTCCAGCCATGGGGCACCGCCACATGGCAGAGGTTACAGCGGAAATTGGTAATCCGGCTGATATGAAAGCGGTGCAGGTTGGTTGACCCGCCCATGCCACCCATGCAGCCCATGCCGCACATCCCGTCACCGCCGAAACCGCTGGCCCCGGAGCCGGCGGTGGAGGCGTATTCGTCATAGTCGTGGCACTTGAAGCACAGGTGATCTCGCGAATCGGTGTTTTCCCCGGTACCGGGGCGATTGGTGTAGTCATTGCGGTTGGAGCCCGGCACATTGCCGCTCCAGTCCCCCTTCAGCAGGAAGGGGTTGGTGGAGCCGTGCGGACCCCAGACATTACCGTTTTCATAACCCGGGCCATCGGGATCGGCGGTGCCCGTCGGGGTGTTGGAGCCGTGGCAATCGGAGCAGTACATGGTCTGGGTGCCCACCGCCGCGTTAAAGGGCGTCAGCCAGTTGTTGGCATCGGCATTACGCAGGGCCGCCGTCCGCCCGGTGTTGTCCCGCACCGGATGCCAGCTGCGGTGGTTATTGGTGTTCCAGCTGGAATCCGCGCCGCCATCGGCACCCTGGCTCACCCGCCCCTTGTGGCTGGAGGGTGAGTTATATTCCCGCGCCTGGTTGGTGTACTGGGTCATATTGTTGATGCCCGACGGGGTGGTGGCCGAACTCAAGCCCAGGGCGGGCGGGGTGTCATAGGCATAGTTGGAGTGACACTTGAGGCAGATCTGGTACTCCCGCGTCACATAGGGCTCGGTGACATTGGTGGTGCCACCGCCAAAACCGGGGGTGCCGGGATCGCCGCGCTTGATGGTGAAGCTGCTCGGCTCAATATTAAAATTGTTGGAGCTGTACACCGGCTCCACGCCAAAGGTACCGCGCAGCACGCCGGAGGCGATGTTGTTGTGGGTGGAATACGGAGTCTCAGCGTTAAGGTCGCTGATGTCGTGGGCATGGGTGCCCGCCGAGTCCAGCCCACCGGACAGGTGATCGCCGTTGAACAGCCGCCGGCGGGTGACCCGATGCGGGTTGTGGCAGTCGGTGCATTCGGCATGCCGGTTGTTGAGTGAGCCGCCCATACTGACCTTGCCCAGCGAGGCCTGGGACTCGATGAAATCCTTGCCGCGCTGTCCGGTCTCCTGAGAGTCCATGTGCACGGTACCGATGTCATGCTTTTCCACACCGGCCACCTGCTCGTCATTGGTCAACGGCATGTGGGTGGCATAGGTGCCGGTAAGGTTAAAGTCGGTCTTGATATCCGGCACTTCGGTGTTCAGCCCCTGCGAGGTGAGGGTGCCGCCATCACTCGAATGACAGGCAAAACAGGTCTCCTCAATCGCCGCGCTGCCACCCAGCTTTTCGCCGCTGACGCCGGTGGGGCCATCCACACCCTCGCGCAACAGCCGCCGTGAACCCTGCACGGTGTGGGTGTCATGACAGGTCAGGCAGGCACTCTCCCACACCGCGGTGCCGCGGGGGAACTCACGCAGATCCGCCGCGGCATCGGTATAGGTTTCGTTGGCGACGGTGTCCGTCGCATGGGCCGAGCCCACCCAGCCGTCCTTGTCGTGACAGGCCATGCAGATGATGTCGTTGGCCTCGTTAAAGGTCGTGCTGATGGGCGAGACCTTCTGAAAGCGATTCAGACGCAGGAATTTGATGTTTTTGGTCGGGTCGGCCTCGTCACGGATATGCGGGTCGTGGCAGCTATTACACTGCACCTGGCCATTATCCAGCGGGATGTGCCGCGGTACGCCCGGGGCACGATTGCCGATCTCGGGTTCGCTGGCCGGATCGCGCAGCTCACCATCCTTGAGTGCCAGGGCCGTGTCATAGGTGAACGAGATAGGATGGTCGTTGCTGAGATCGGTGCCCAGACGCCGGGTAAAACCGCTGTTCACACCCGAGTCACCGGCCGGCATGGTGCCATCTCCCTGCACACCACTCATGGTTATGGGACCTGCCGCCAGACTGCCATTCAGCACGTTTACGGCACCGATGGCGATGGTGCCGTCATGGCAGGACAGACACAGTTTGGAAATACCGTTGGGTTGATCGAGGGCAACACCCTCCAGGGTCGCATCCAGCGAGCCACTGTTATAGGTGTTGTAGGTTGCCGTAGAGAGGGAGCGATTCCATAACGGCCCCGGGGCAGCCAGGTTGGCGCCGTGCGGGGTGTGGCAAAACACGCAGATCTCGTCTTCGTCACTACCGCTCTGCACGGTACGGGCGGGCCCGCTGCTGGAGAGGGCGCCCAGGTTGTGTTTGGTATTGCGGACGTCGGAGATGCGACCCGAAGGCAGGCTGGCAGCGTACACACTCCCCAATCCGACCACGAAAACAATAAACACCAGATTGGCAAATACGGCTGACCGGTACTGCTGCATTCTGCTACCTCAAATTCCCCGAGAGCCTTCTTGAAAGTCACTCGAAACTGACCCGAAACGTGCTGGCGACACCCGAGGCAATAGCGCCTCGGAAACATATCATTACGACTGCCAGGTTTATCGTCCGTTCCGTCCAGACCTTAAACAAAAAGGGGCGAAAACGGGGGCAATAAAAATTGAATAATCAACACCTTAAGGCCATCAATTTACATTGATAGCCCATCGGAATGGCGCAGTAATTTACTGGGCGATTATTGGATGGTGGCGCTGAAGGCCAGTGCCGAGGGCACCATTTCGCTCAATACTTCCGTGGGATGGATCAGTCGTCCTTGGGCGACATCGACCTCGAAGCGAGTCAATCCGCTGCGAGAGGCGTAGCGAATGTACACAAATCGACCAGAGGGGTCAACGAGCAGCGCGGCCGGCGGATCCACCAGGGCCACTGCCGGTGCGCCCGGCCGCAGGCTGCCGTCCCGGGCATCCAGTTGCAGCAGGTGGATCCGGGGGGTGCCGGCGTCCAGCACGTACACATCGCGGCCATTGGGGCTGATGCTCAGCGCCAGCGGGCGCTCACCAACCTGGACCGTGCCGCCCTGCACCGCCTTCAGTGGCCCCCAGCGCCCCGGCATGGCATAGCTGGTGACGCTCGCGGCCTCGGCGCTGACCGCCAGACCATAACGGCCGGTGGGGTCGACCGCCAGGTCGACCGGCCCCCGCGCCATCGGAAAGGGTGAACCGTGGCGTGTCAGCTCGTAGCTCAATGGCCCATCCGTGTCGAGATAGCGATAGGCAAACACGCGGTCAGCGCTGCCATCCAGCACAAAACTCAGGCGTTCTTCGGGCGTCGCGGCCAGACGCTGCGGCCGGCTGTCCGCCGGCAGGGTCAGCTTCTCCACCTCGCGTATGTCAGCCTTTTCCATATCCAGCCGGAACACCAGGTACTGATTCGGCGCCTGGGTGATGGCGTAGAGATGGCGACCGCGGGCGTCCACGCGCAGATCGCGCAGGCTGCCTTCCAGTGCAATGGAGATTTTTTCCTGACTCAGACGGCCATCGGCGGCGATGCGCAGCACCTCGATACGCCGCGCCTCCGGGTTGCCCACAAAGGCCCACTCACCGCTGGGGTGTAGGGCCAGCTCTCCGGGCGCCGCCTGCAACGGCAACTGGTGGCGCAGCTGCAGCTCGCCGCTGTCGGGGTGCATCGAAAAACTGCTGATGCTGCGCCGCTCGGCATCGGCCAGTAGCAACCACCGGGCCGAGCGCGCAACCGGTGCCGCCCCCTCAAGGATCTCTATCTTTCGCACCCCCGGACGACCATAGAGCAGGCGCGGATTCACCAACTGCCCTGAAGCCTGCTGCACATCAAATACCGTCACGTCCATACTGTTGTAGTTAGGTGCATAGGCATGCCGGCCGGCGGCATCCAGCTGCACCGTGAATGGCGCTTCGCCGCCGGTTGCCGCCGGCATGCCCGGCAAAGCGGAGAGGGCACCCGTATCCGGGTCGATCCGAAACCCGGAGATATCGGAGCTGCCGTAATTGGCCACATACAGGTAGCGGCCGGAGGGATGCACCTGACCGGCAAAGGGCCAGATACCCGCCTCTACCGGCTTGCCGGGAACCGGGCGGAGCGCGCCACTGGCCGGGTCGATTTGCATCGCGGAGACGGTGCCATCGCGCCAATTGGCCACATACAGATACCTCCCCGAGGGATGCACCATGATTGCCTGGGGGGCGTCCCCCGTCTTGAAGGGCATGCCCTCCACCGGCGTGAGCGCTGCCTGCTCACTGTCCACCCGATAGGCGGCAATCGTGTTGGCAAAGGTATTGCCGATATAGACGCTGCGGCCGTCGGGCGTCGCATTGATAAACCGCGCCCGATCCCCATGGGTGGGGAAATTGTTGTCTTGCAGGGCCGACAGGGCGCCGCTCTGCTGATCGATGCGAAACACCATGAGGTTCTGGGAAAATCGCCCCGGCACATACAGCAGGCGCCCGTCGGGCGATACCGCCAGCTGAAACGACGAGCGCACCCCCGTGGCGATGGGGGAATCGGCAATCTCGCGCAGGGCGCCGCTACCGGCATCCACCCGATAGATAGCAATCTCATCCGTCACCTGGGAGACGGCGTATAAAAAACTGCCCGAGGGATGCAGCAACACGGTTGAGGGGCTCTTGACGGTGGGCACATGCGACAGATGTCGCAACATGCCGCTCGCCGCATCCACCTGAAAGATCGAGATGCTGCTGCCAAAATAATTGGCGCTATAGGCAAAACGGGGCGTGGCGGCGACCGAAAAACTTGCCACCACCAACAGCGTCATTACTACCAGCTGGGCCAACCTGACCCTACAGTCCAAAGACCTCATCGCCGCCACTCCGTCATCGTTTTTCGGTACATGGGTTACTACACATGGTTGCTGCATAGTTTGTTGCTACTCACATACCCAACACACTCTGGCCTTTCCCGATACAGGGAGCTGAAAACCGCACCCCGGAAATAACTGTGGCCAACGGACTCCGTCGGCCACATCACGCACCACGCATGTTGAGTGCTATTGGGGGCTAAGGCACATTCATGCAGGCCTCAGTACTGCCGGCCATCCAGGCCACACCCGTTTGCCCGTTGCCCGGCGCCCCGACCGATCCACAGTTCGCGGGCTGCCAGTTTCCGCTGGCCGCAAAAGAGGCCACTTTTAGCGCGGCGCGGTTGTAGTAAGGTTGATTCACATAACCGGCGGTAGTGCCGTTACGCCGTTGGGTGCCAATACTGAGCCCACCCTCGGGGCCCACATCATTGAGGTTGACCAGGAAGTTCTTGTTCTTCCAGCCATGGGGCACCGCCACGTGGCACAGGTTGCAGCGGAAATTGGTCACCTGATTGGCGTGGAAAATGTGCAGGTTGTTCATCACCCCACCGCCGCCATCCATGCCGCCCATGCCGCCGCACATGCCGCCACCGCCCATGCACATGTCGCCACCGCCCATACCTCCCATACCGCCACCACCGCCACCATCGGCACCCAGCTGAAAACCGCTGTCCAGAGGCGCCGTGTTATTGGGGTCGGCATACTGGGCGAAGTCGTGGCACTTGAAACACAGGTGACTGGTTTGACCAACACCGGTACCGGTAGTGCGATCACCGCTCCACGGCCCCTTGAGGAGGAAGTTATTGTTTGAGCCATGCGGTCCCCACACCGGGCCATTGGGTTGTGAGCCACTGGGCACCGCCGTACCGTTGGCAGTGTTGCTGCCATGGCAGTCACTGCAATACATCGTCTGGGTACCGACGGCGCGGAACGGCGCCAGCCAGATATTGGCGCTGGCCATACCGCGTGAGGCGGGAGTGCGCTGGGTGGGCTGCATCACCGGATGCCAGGAACGGTGGTTGTTGGCATTGGAGCTGGCGCCGCCAGCAGTCCCTACACTGCGGGGTTCGCCCGCATGCGCAGACGGCGAATTGTATTCCCGCGCGATGTTGGTGTAGCGCGTCATGCCGTTGGTACCCGACGGCGTGGTAGAGCTGCCACCCAGCGCTGGCGGGCCGTCGTAGCCATTGGGGAAGGCGAAATTGGAATGACACTTGAGGCACACCTGGTATTCGCGGGTCACCCAGGCGCTACCGACCGTGGTGCTGGTGCTGGTGGGTTCACCGCGCTTGATGGTGAAGCCCGATGGGTCGACGTGGAAACTCTCGCTGGCATATACCGGCTCCACACCCCAGATGCCGCGCAACACCCCGGAGGCGATATTGGTGTGCGGCTGAGTGTGATCATGCGTACCTTCGACATCCATTCCGCCGCTGGCATTGGTCTGGGTGAAGGATCGACGCTTCACCACCCGGTGCGGGTTATGGCAATCGGTGCACTCGGCGTGGCGGTCATTGACATTATCCCGCCCCATGTTATTCGGGCCTTCGATGAAGTCTGCACCCAGGCCATCCATACTGGTGCCCGTCAGACCATCCGCGTTGCCGATGTTGTGCACCTCGAAGCTGGCTCGCTGTTCGGCGGTGGTGATGGGCATGTGGCGCGCCATCTGGAAGTCGGTCCAGACATCCGGCACTTCGAAGCTAGTCCCACCCTGGCCGTTCAGCGTGCCGCGATTGGGTGAATGGCAGGCAAAACAGGTCTCTTCGATGGCGGGGCTGCCGTTGCCATTCTTGATGTTGTAACCGGACGACGAGGCAAATGTGCCCGCATCCGTGCCCGCGCGCAGCAGACGCCGCGAACCCTGTACCGTATGGGTGTCATGACAGGCCAGGCAGGCGGTCTCCCAGACCTGGGTGCCGCGCGGGAACTCACGCACATCCGCGGCGGCATTGGTGTATTGCTCGTTGGCCACTGCCGGCTGCGCATGGGCCGAGGTCTCCCAGCCCGCCTTGGTGTGACAGGCAAGACAGATAATATCCGTTGCGGGCAGGAAGGTATTGGAACCATCCGGCCGTGTTTTCTGCAGGCGATTCAGGCGCAGGAATTTGATGTTTTCATTGGTCGTATCACGAATATGCGGGTCATGACAGCTGACACACTGTACCTGTCCCGTGTTCGAGGTGGGATTGTTCGCCACCGCCGGCTGTAGATGGATGTCCTGTTTGGTGGGCCGCGGCGTTAACCCCCGCACCCGGATCGGATTCTCGGTCGGGCTGCGCATCTCTCTATCGGCCGAGACCAGGGCCGAATTGTAGGTCAGCGAGATCGGATGATCATTGGTCAGATCCTTGCCAAGAAAACGTGTGTAACCCGTGGTCGAGCCCTCACCCGGCGCCATGACGCCACCACTGCCGGTGCCCTGCATCGTGATGGCAGATGCCCCAAAGCCTCCACTGCCGGCACGATTGCGGACACTGCCGATGGCGATACTGCCGTCGTGACAGGAAAGACACAGTTTGGAGACACCATTGGGCTGTTGGATGGTGGAATCGATCGATCCCGATGCATAGACCGTATAGGTGGAACTCGCAGGGATCTCGCGATTCCATAACGGGCCCTCGCCGAGATTGGCGCCGTGGGGGGTGTGGCAGAAAACACAGATTTCAGACTCATTCTGTGAGCGCACCACCCGCTGATCGCCGCCACCGAGGATATTCGGCGTGACGGTGGAGGAAAAGTTGTGTTTGGTATTACGAATATCCGAGACGCGCGCCGCCGACGCCGATGAACTCCACAGCACAGCTGCGACGAACACCACACTGCCTGTGACGACAAAACTCCTGATTCGCATAGCCACTCCCACTACTGATAACTACTGGCCATTCGACGTTTTATATCTTTACTGGCTCACTGCACGTCGATCTGAGGGCCCGGCTCGCTCTGGCCACCCAGTTTCACTTCCTTGATGACATTGGCGTCACCAGGCAGGTTTTCCTGAAGATACTGAAAGATAACCACGCGACCGTTATACATGTCGGCAACATAGATCCGATTGCGTGCATCCGACCACACGCCGGCGGGCAAATAGAACTGGCCTATGCCATCGCCGGTGCCACCAATGGGCAGTAAAAACCGCGTATCTTGGTCATATACTAACAAGAAATCGTGAAAAGACTCAACGATATAAATATTGCCTTCGCTATCGGCAGTCACCCCTTTGGGCCGTACCAGGTTGCCCATATAGAGCCCCCTGGAGCCCGCCGAACGGACAAAATTCCCGTCCGGGTCAATCACTTGTATCCGGGCATTAAAGGTATCGGTAACGTAGAGTTTGCCACCGACGAAGCTGATGTGCGTCGGCGCATTAAATTCACCGGGTTCGGTGCCCACCTGGCCTATCACCTGCACCAGGGTGCCGTCATCGCTGAACACCTTGATATTGTGCTCTGCCGTATCCGACACATAGATGCGACCGCTGGCCAGATTAATCGCCAGACCGGTGGGGCGCTCCAGATCGCCAAAGCCAAAATCCGCCTTGGGATTGCCCTCCCCATCCAGACGGATAATCCGCCGCAGCTCCGCATCCGCCACCAGCACATCCCCATTACTGGCGACACCGACACCCACGGGCGACACAAAATTCAGGCTCTCCGTCGCCTCTTTCCAGATCGCCATCTTTCCCTGTTTTTCATCGAAGACAAACACCGCCTGACGTCCCGCGTCCGTCACCAACACCCGCCCCAGGGCATCGACCGCACCGCTCTGCGGGCGCAACAGGTTTCGCGCACGATCCGGCTCATAACCAAGGCCGACCAGGGCCCGGAAAAACTTGCCAATGGCGGCGCCGGCACCCCCATCATCTATCGCCTTGAGGTTGTCCTCACCCGTCAATTGCCCCACATAACTGAAGCGGGGTTTGTCCGGCAAGGGCGGCCATACCCTTTCCTTTTCCGGCGCATCGTAGCGCAACAGGTAGCGGGTTTCGCCACAACCGACCATTACCAGCGCGGCCAGAATCAGCAGCACTAATAAAGAGCATCTTTTCAACGTTACAGGCTTCATCGCGGTGACAATCATAGTAGGCGCTAACCCTCTGGCGTCTCAAACACCGCCGCCGACGGATTGATACGTAGCACCTGCACACGCTGGTTGAGGGTGTCAGCCACGTAAAGCAGATTATTGTTTATCCACATACTCGTTACCAGACGAAAACGCCCAGGTGCCGAACCACCACCCCCGTAGGTCAGCATTAACTGCGCATTTTGATACACCTGAATGGCATTGCTGGAACGGTCACTGACATAGACACGTTGATCGCTATCGACCGCCACAGCACTGGGGAATGATAATTCGGATTCGCCAAACGAATACTGGTACTGGCCCTCCCAGTCGATTACCTGCACCGGCAATTCCAGCCGGTCCAGCACATACAAACCATCGGTGCTGCTGGTCATATAGGTAATCGCGCGAAAACGGCCCGGACCGGTACCACGCCGGCCAATCGCCCGCGTCGCCTTACCCAGACTATTGAACACCACGATATGGCTGAACGATCCATCGGCCACGAAGACATCACCGCTCTGTTCGTTGACCACAACATCCATCGGCCGTGAGAGATTCGCCAAATCCTGAAAGGTCATCAGCAACTGGCCCTGCTCACTAAACCGCAGCACCTTTCGGCCGATCGAATCGACGATATAAAAGGAACGGTCCTTTGCCACATAGATATTGCCGGGATTACCCGCGAAATGCGTGGCAATCTCACCCACCGGCTCTATCTCGTTGGTCAGCAGATCGTATTTGTAAACCAGCTTCGGGCCGGCATCGACGATATACAGCAGACCGCCCACGCCACCCACGGCAACCGGTTGCTGCAAGATGATCTCATCCGCCTCACCAATCACCAGCCGGTTCAGCTGCCCGGAAAACCCCTTATAGGAGCGGCGACCGCCTTTAATGATGGATTCTGCAGAGAGGAGTTTTGCCCCGACCTTTTGCGAAAAGCCGGTATCACGTTTTGGCTCTGCCGCCTGAAGCGCCTCACCCTCCAGGGCAAACTTCTCCAGCTCGGCAACACTACAGGCCGCCAGCGGAACCGCCAGCATGAACAGAAGAACAGAATAAAATCCAGGCAGACTACCGAAGCCCAACATTTTCACGGGCTACGCTATGACACCGGTTACACTGCAGCGGCGGGAAGGCAACCTTCCCGTGGCATACACCGCAGAACTCGCCTTCAATGATCGCAGCCATGGTGACAAAATTACCACCGCGCTGCGGCAGAAATATAGCCGGATGACAATTTTTACAGGTGAGCCATTTCGTATGCGGCAGATGGGGGAAGCGCACATAAGGCATGGAAGCGGTATTTTTGAAAATGACATCGAAATCGACCGAATGCATTTTTTCATCACCGGTCAGTCCGGTACGCGGGGCAATCAGTCCACTGTCCAGCGTCTCTACCCAGTTTATGACCCCGCGTTCATCCCGGGGAAAATCCCGCATTGCTTCTGCGGGCGGCTGCAGGGTTTTGACCGCATCATTGTCCGGATCATGAATACCATCTTCAGGGATCGGCACGACATCACCATGCAACTGATAATGACCTCCGCCCTCTTCGGCAAATAGCGGAGCGGAAATGAACACAACACCGGCCAGCAACAATGCTGCCAACACCTTATATTTTAAATATTCCATAAACTCTATTCCGCGCATTGGCTGCAAGTCTGCTGCGTACCCACCTCTCCAGCCCACAGCACCTGCCTCACTTATTTTCTCGATGTATCCCAAAAGACAATCTGATCCGACATTAAGTTGCCGTCATGCGACATTATTGCGCAACACCCACCATGCGCAAAGCCCGGCGCACGGTTGTGGTTGCCTGCATCATCATCCCGATAGCGGACGGATAATCGCCGGCATCTGCCTTCTCCCTGGCCTCATCACGCCGTTTGCGCGCCTTTTCCAGAAAGCTTTCCATCAGCTTTACCGCACCGGCGGCCGGTTTTTTTGCCTCAATGGCGATCGGAATCAACTCTTCATAACTGTTGAAACGCTTTACTTCATACTCGTATTCATCGGCGGGTGTTTCAAACTTGAGGTCATAGACGAGGGTTTTGGAATCCAGCATGCCATGCAAGGCACCGGTAATTGTCGCCTGGGCCTGCGCCAATAATTCATTGGCATGCACATAATTCTTCTGCTGGGCATACGCCTCTGCGCTGGCCAGGGTCTCAGCAAACGCCTTTTCATCATATTTAATGCCCGGTGCCAGATCACCCTTCTTCTCAAGGCTCTTCACATTATTCTGATACGACTGCTGATAGCCATGGATCTCGTCCAGGGTGTGCTTATAGCTCTCGGCCAACTGCGCCAGCTCTTCGTCACCCGGCACCAGGCGCGTCGCATCGCTCAACATCTTCAATGCCTGATTCGCCATCTCCAGTGCCTCGGCCTGTGCACCTGCCTGCGATTTATTATGGCCTTCAGTCACCAGCCGTTTTGCGTCAACCACAAACTGTTTGGCCTCTTCATTTTGGCTCGCCATGACACGCTTGGTGCCCTGGGCGCCGGCCATCATCTCCGCAAACATCAGCTTTTGCTTGACCTGCGCCTCTGTCACCGTGGATTGCGGCGCCGCTTTTACTGCACTCGCATCGGCATCTGTAGCTGGGCGCTGCCCGACATTAGCGGTCTGGCCGGGATCCACAATATGGATCATCGCCCCCATGTAGGGGTGGTTGCGACAGGCATAAAAGAGCTCATCGGGGCTGTCCTTGCCGGGCTTGAAAACCATCTTGCCCTTATACGTATAGTCGCCCTCCACGCCCTCCGCATACGGTGCGCTACCCCAGCCGATGGCCTTGGTCGACAGATACACGTCATGCTTTGCATCCGTATCAACGTCGAACACATAGGTCTGGCCACGCTCAAGCACGATTTCCTTGCCGGAAACACCATCGACAAGGAATCCCATCGCATGCCCCTTGCCATAGGCCGGATGTCCTGCCTGCTTTGCACCGACGGTGATCACAAAATTATTTGGGCCGCTTGATACCGGCACGGATGAGGCACCCGCACGCTCAGCCGTCGCTGGCGCCGCTTTTGTTTCAGGGGATGGGTCGCCCCGAGCGCCTTCAACCACCTTTTCATCGGCGACGTCTACCGCTGGTACGGACTCGGTGACAGCCGGCGTCTCTCCTGCAGTTATGGTTTCATCTGCAACCACAGCAACAGGAGGTTCATCTTTTGCGGGAATCGCCTCCATCGCAATCGACGACTCGCTCATCTGCTGCGGCATCACTTCGACCACCGGCGGCGTCACGGCTTCAGGCTCAGCTTTCACCGCATCCGCTTTTACCGGCTCTGTTGGAGTATTTTTTGTCGTGTCCAGCTGCCCCTCATTCGTCTCCTCTGGTTTAACCGTTTGGCCGCCACAGGCAACCAGACTCAACAAAGCCACCAGGCAATAAAACCGCGAAATTTTAGAGCAGAGAATTGACATACATACACCTATACAGAAAGCTGATTTACTGATTTATCGTCACTGCCAGCTGAAACCTGTAACCCTGAAAGAGCAAAAAACGGCGCAGACGTGAATCTGCGCCGTATTTCTGTCTAAAAACCTAGACCACCCTTTAATCCCGAACGTCGGTTACGACTAGCGCCATGGGTTTGTCAGGCTGGCTTCACTCTGCGGTGGCTTCCAGTCAGCCGGTTTAGGCTTCGAGTGGCATTTTGTGCAGGACTTGGTGGTAATTGGGAACGACACCTTGCCATGACAGACACCACACTTCTCACCCAACAAAATCGCCGACATGTTAATCACGTTGGCGTTGCGCTGAGGGATAAAGATTTTAGGATGACAGTTCGAGCAATGTAGCCATTTTGTATGCGGCTTGTGCGGAAACACCACATCCGGCATGGATGCCTTGACTTCGCGCACGATGTCCAGATCCATCACCAGAGGCTCAACAGTGGGATCAAAACGGTCATAACGCGGTTTCAGCAGGCCTTCATCAAGAGCCTTCACCCAATCGACATAGTTCCCAAATTCAGTGGTTGGCAGTCCGTCATAGGCAATCAACGGTGGCTGCAGAACATGGGTGCCATCATTAGCCGCGTCATGAATACCATCCTCGGGTGGCGCTGCGTTGCGGTGCTCGTCTTTCTTCAGCAGGCGGTTAAACGTATTCGCCCCGCTGACATTACCTTTGGCAGACTTTACATCCTTCATTGGTGCTTCAGCCGCCTGCACATTCATCCCAATGAACATGCAAATTGTCATCGCGCCCAACAAGAAGCGTGTAATTTTCATTTTATTCCCCCCTCCTTGTTAGTTATTTAGCGGGCTGACCCAGCGATTTATAGGTCGGTGCAACCAGGCGCTGTACGGTACTACCGTGGATCTGGGTCGGTGTTCCCGGCACGCCGGAGTGACACATGCCGCAGTTCTCAACCGACCATGAAATCTCACCGTTGTGGCATGCGCCACAGAATTTACCGTCGATGATCTTCGCCATGGTGATTTTGTTGCCGCCGGCCTTGAATGCAAAACCCAGATCTGCATGACAGACCTTGCAACGGAAACGAATCCGGTGATACCAGTGCGGAAATACTGCAGGCCGCATACCCGCCGCATCGGCATAATTGTTGATTACTACGTCAGCATATTCAGCCTGAGCTGCCTGCGGCAACACCAGTACAGCCAACATACTCAACAAGCCAATTGTCGCTGACTTGAACATAGAGCCTCCCTCCATCAATTCACCTATAAACTAGAATTCATGCACCAACTGTAATTTTATTATGTTAGCGCGACGCACATCTTACCCCACATTAAAAACTTCGGGTAGCCTGAAAACTCATTGACTTGGTCACAGTGCCGCCAGGCGTCTCAGAGACCCGAAACGTCAGCGATGTCGTTAGCAGGCCCAAACTATAGCGAAACAGCGACTCCCAGCGCAACGTGGAGCTCGGTTGCGGACTATCAATCTGCTTGCTGCCGGTCAGATTGGAGGAAAATTGCAGATTGTAAATACCAAAGGGGCGCTGATGCCGGTACGCCGCGCCACCGCCAAGGGTCCGGTTTCCACTCACCTCTTTCCCACCCGCCTCATTTTCCGTCTCACTCTGGCTGGCCGAGAAATCCATATTTCCCGATACACTGCTTAATCGGCTGATCTCGTAATCCGCGTTCACGCTGGCGCCGAAATCGTTAAAGACCGCATCTCTCTCCCCATAACTCCTCGAATCACCCGCCCTTGTGCTGAAATACACCGAACCCCGTTGACCACGGCGGTTCCAGCTCATATTGACCCCGTGATTCAGCGTGCTCGAAAGCTCATCAGACTCGGAATTTTTGCTGCCGGAGGCCGCCTGTGACACGCCCGCCGTTACCGAGGAGCTGGGCCCGCCCTGCCACGACCTGGAAAGATTATGACCAATCCCCGTCCTCACGGACTGTCTGTCAGTGGATATCGACGTCAGCGATGTGTCGGTGCGGGTGGTGGCATTGGACACTCCCCCACCCCACTGCCAGGAATAGGAATAGCCTGCGAATTGATAGCGCGAGCCGGTATACGACATATCCGCCGTCTGCGAGGTCGACAAGGTCTGTGCATTTTCGCTGTCGAAGGTACCTACCGAGGCACCCGCGCTAAAATTTAACGCCCGGGTTATGCGATAGCCCACACTCAGGTTGGTATTCAGACTGCGGGTGGTCGTTGTGTCGGTGCCCTCCGACACACTCTCCGACAGCCGGACACCCCCCGAAACATTCACCGCACGATGCTCCGGACGCCAGTAAAAGGCGCTAAATGCCTGGGAATCCTGCGAAATCGTGCCTGTACCGCCCGGGTCAACCTCGACATAGGAAACCAGGCTGTTCACGCCCAGCTCATTGCTCGGTGTATAGACATGATTCAGCGACAGCGAATCCACCGACGGTTCTACGGTGCCACCCTGGGTCCTGGTTGATGAGTGTGCCCCGCTCACGACAAACGACTGATGGGTCAACCGCAGTGAATACTCCAGCCCATAGGTCGTGCTTTCGGAGCCAAAATTGTCCCCCTCAAACTCGGTCAGGTAATACCAGGCGTTATACAGCTGCCGATAGGCGCGCGGGCGATAACTCTGCCGTAGCGACAAACGTGTCACATGAAAACTGACATCACCTGATGACTCGGAAAAAGACTGGACTGACTGGGAACGGCTGTCGGTCTGCGCATAGGTCAGCGAAAAGGGGAAGCGACTGCCCGGAAACACGCCCAGGGAAAAACTACCGGTCCCCACCACAGAATCCGAGCTGCTCGCCGAGGTTTCCGTATTCGACAGCCCCAGGTTCAGCGCCATCGACGTGGTGGCAAACCAGGGTTTCCAGATATAGCCGGCCGCATCCACACCCAACATCAGGCTGGTTGTCTCCGACTCGTTTCCCGCGCTATTCACATAGCCATAATTGTAGGCCAGCTGCCCCGACCAGCTCAATGGCACCAGCCCACCAAAGGCCGCAAAGGCATCGGCACTCAGCAGACACAAGACGCCAGCCACCAATAGCAACCGGTGCCGCAGATATAAGCCGCTAGAAAACATAGTGATTAAAAATCGTACCCATGGTGGCCGCAATAGACGTACACAGACCATCACCTCACCGTACGAAACACCCCCCACTCTACACAGTCGCGCTGTCTACCCAGCCAGCCCAGGCACCTGACACAGAACACACATGCCAGGGCCGAATCAGCGGCCACTCTTCCCGCTGCCACTTTCACGCGTTATTGATACGCTTATTTTTCTCAGCCTGAATCCGTGGTTTAAACGTGGAGGCAGGCTCAGGTCAACCCGTACACAACCAATGATGTGCAGTGTATGTTAGCCAAATAAATGGCGCAAATATCCTGGTGACAATCACCGCTACCGGCAGGCTTCGTTAACGCCAGGGTGCATCATTCATCTCAATGGTGGCGGCGCTACGTAAATCTGCCAGAAGCTTTTTCCACGCCGCCTCACCCTTATCGCGCAGGTACAACTGTTCCGCCCGTTCCTTTACGGCATCCAGACTGTTCAGACTGGGCTTCTCGCGCTCGTCCAGGCGAAAAATCGACACCCCTTCCAATAACACCACCGGCGAGGACACCTCACCAACTTCCATGATGTCCAGCACCTTTTGGGCGTTTTCACCGAGCATGCCGGTGTGCACAAAACCCATATCGCCGCCATTTTGGGCCGATTTATCACTGGAGTGAATGCGCGCCAGCTCTGCGAAATCGCCGCCCGCACCGATGCGCTCAACGATAGAGGCCGCCTCATCGCTGGCCTGCTTCCATACCTCCGGGGTCGATGCGGGATCCACACGCAACAATATCAGCGACACCCTGACCCGCTCAGGCGTAGTAAAAAGATCCTTGCTGTCCTCATAAAAGCGCTTCAGCTCATCCGCCGTGGGCGCCGGTACATCGCGTACCCGATCTTCCAGAACCTTTGCCAGGCTTTCGTTATTGAGCTTCTCGCGCACCTGCGGCAGCACCGTCTCACGGGCCTTCTGCCAGTCCGGATTGTCCTGATACTTGGCATCAAAGGCCTTTACACTCTGCTCCACCGCCTCTGCATCCGGCTGCAGCTTGCGCCGCTTTGCCTCCTGCACCAGCAAGGCCTTTTCCACCAGACCCTCGGCGACCTCTTTACGGTATTGTTTGATCTCCTCTTCCGGCACCTTGCCATGATAGAAACGCTGCTGCATGCCTCGGCGCAATGCCGAAACATACTCACCCATGGAGACAGGCTCGCCATTGACGATGGCGATATAGTCCAGCGCCTTCGACCCAGCCGTCGCGGTCGCCTTATTGGCCTCAGCGGCTGCCGCCGTCGGGGGCGCCGCATCAGCGGCCGGTGCAGCCACTATTACGCCGCTCACGCCCTGCAACACACATAAAAACAACACCACCTGCAAAATACGCATCTATTTTTACCCTTAACTGTATTTAACCCAGACCGTATTTAACCCGGATATTTCATAAATTGCACGCGCCCTCGTGAGACCTTTGATTCTACGAAGGAGATTTTCTTAAAGGCGGTTTTCTCAGTCGGCCATCATCACCGATACATCATGATCAGGAAAAGGGCCTCGTGAAATCAATCCCGTGACGCAAGCCTCACGCAACACATGAAATATCCAGACTAACGCCAGAAGACGACTACCAGACGATTTTTAAACGCGCATAAAAAAAGCTGGCAGCCTGGGCGTCTCCGCCAGGCTGCCAGCCCTCTACCTACCCACCAAAAGCTGACTCAGCTTACTTGTTGTGGCAGGTCAAACAAACACGACTACCGGTATTGGACTGACTTGCTGCCGCCACCGACGTAGTGCCGCCACCAAGAGCCGTAGTCAGGTCAACCGTACCTGGCATACGCAGGAAGGTGGTGGTCTCGAAGTGAGGATCATGGCAGGAACCACACTCTACGAAGGGCTCTTTCTCGCCCGCAAAGGCCGCACCATTATTCGCGTTAGCCGCAAAGCCTGTGGTGTCGCGGGTATAGAGCTTGAAATCCCACTTATCAAAGCTACCGGTCGTACCTGCTACAGTATTATCGACATACCAGCGGCCAGCAGTACCAATCGGAGTGGCCGGGAAGAAGTCTTCATCCCGTGTCGCCCCGGTAGCACCAAGGCCGCCACCGTTCAGATTGCTGACAGAATAACCACCACCACCATACTGCATGCTCACCGGGTGATCATTTCGCAGATCGGTACCGATCTCCCAGATATTGGCGCCACCGCCATCCACAGAGCCCTGGAATGTACCATTTATATCCAGGGTACCGTCTGTGGTCCAGGTCCAGCCTAGACCATTGGCACCACCGCCGGTTGCATCAAAACCACCGGAACCCGGGGCATTGAGGATGTTATCGATCGCCTGGGTACCATCGTGACAGGTCAGACAGGCCAGAGAGACCGAACCCACCGGACCCACCGCAGCATCCAGGGTGGAGGTGCCCAGTTGATCGTAGGTAGTGAAGGTCGCCGTAGTCAATTTCTTATTCCAAATTGGCACCGGTGCACCGGTGTCACCACCGTGTGGCGTGTGGCAGAAGATACAAATTTCTCCCGTATCAGCCGTATGATTTGGTCCGGTGCCCGTTGCGCCCAGATTATGGCGGGTATTGGTAATACCCGCCGATGCGCTAACAGCGACCAGGGATGTACCCAGGACGACTGCTGTTGCTACCGCTGCTTTCACAAAATGATTCATTTGAAACCCCCTATGGCCTCGTGCATTTAATTTATAGATTCTAAATCGTTGCTGCTTACTGCCTGGTCTTCTTGCTGCTCAAACTAATTGATCTATCTATTACTTCCTATTCTCGCTTCCTAACCTTCGCCGCTCCAAGTGACATCGCGCTGATGCAACCCATTCGTTAATAACTAATCGGCGCATCTTGTTTTGTCATTAACGGTTACAAACCCGTCCTGAAAACTTCTCCCTAACTTGTGCATACTTTTTAGCATGCCCATCCGGGAAATGTCAACTTTTCAGGCTTCTCGATACATTATCACCAAATCGGACTTTAATCTTCGAATCGTCAAAAAAATTTTCCATAACAACCTTAAAAAACAATCAATTACCAATATGACCCAAGAAAATTTGTCACCCTATCATTCGCGTATCGATAAAAAATAAACCCTAAAACTGTGATCGGGTTCACACAAATTTTATTTGACTAACGAAGACTTTATATTCTCACTTCGACTGCAATTCCGATTTATATTCTGTTTAGAATATAAGCGAATTTTCCCGCAAGCACGTCTTGGCACGCACGACCGTTATTTTAGCAGGTCCCGTTGCTCGACAACTTCCGCCCGCTCTGCCTCGCTCAATTGCTTCAACACATCCACCTTGGCAAAGGCCTGATCCACGATATACACATGCCCCAACTCATCCAGCGCTACGCCGGCCGGCATGGCGTACTGCCCCGGCCGGTCGGCGATCTCCTCGCTACCAATCGCCAGCAACAACTGGCCCTGCGGGGTAAATACCTGCACATTCCTGAACGCCGCATCGCTGACGTAGACATTCCCATCGGTGCCGACCGCCAGCCCTCGCGGCCGCGCAAGATCCCCAAAACCACGGCCCACCTTTCCCCAGGTGCGCAAAAATCCGCCGGTCGCGGTAAAGGCCTGCACGCGGAAATTACCGGCATCCAGCACATAGACCGTGCCATCGGGGGCCACGTCCAACTGGGTCGGCAGGTTGAACTGCCCCGTGCCCTCGCCACGCTCGCCGAAGGCGAACTGTTTTACCCCGTTCGCGTCGAAGACCACCACCCGGTGTCGAGGGCTGTCGATACCGCCCGCATCCACCACATAGATCCGCTGACCATCGGGCGAGACCGCCACGTCCACCGGCCGATCGAACTCCTCCATACCCCCCATCGCCAGCCTGAACATGCCATAGGCGTCATACACAAACACCGTTCTGGCGCTCACGTCAGCGATATAGATCTGGCTGTCGGGGCCAACCGCCACCCCCATCGGCTTGGCCAGCACACCCTGCTTACCCAGGTGCCCGAACTGGTACATTTTCTGGCGCGGCAGATTAAAGATAAAGCCCTTGCGCAACACCGTATCCGTCACCACCACCAGGCCATGCCCCGCCGCCACATCAAACGGTTTGCCCAGTACGCGCGGCTGTTCCTTTTCACCTGTCATCGCCCTCTTGAAGCGGTCTTCCGCAGTCACCGCGCGCACACTCTCCTCAGAGCGAAGCGTGGTGACATACTGATAACGGGGCTCCACCGGCGCACTGGGCCAGTAGAGCGGCTTGTCCGCCGACTTCTCCACGGTGGAGGCACAGCCCAGCAGCAACAGCGGCAGCAGGCCGCCCAAAATTTGAATAGTTTTTTGTAAAGACATCAATCCGATACGCCGCATGAAAAACAAGCCAAGCATGTTGATAGAAAGCGACGGGCAGTGCAAGTGACAGGGAAGGGTAATCTCAGGAGGGAGAGAAAAAAATCGGCGCGCATACGCAGCGGCACAACGCCAACTATTGGCCAACGGTTTAATCAGCGGCATAAAAAACGGGGCCCGAAGGCCCCGTTAGGGTTACTGCTATTTATTATTATTTCAACAAATGCCAGGCAAACAGGTTGCTTAGAACTTGTGGATCATACCCAGGGAGAAGCCAGAGGCATCTTCACCGGTGACTGCAGCTACAGTGCTGTCATGGCCACTATTGGTAAATCCTGCACCTGCAAGATCATCATTGCTGATCGCGGCATACATGGCATAGACGCTGGTGTTTTTACCCAGCTTGTGATCCACACCCAGGGCCAACAAGGCACTGGCGGTATCGCTGACATCAGACTCGGCCATGGTGTACTGCAGCTTGAAGGTGTTCATACCGGCCTTCATGGAACCACCCAGGGTCATCATGGTCACTTGACCGGCATCACCCTTGTCACCGTCCAGATCACTGACCTGACCGTAACCGGCCAGGAAGGTCATTTCGTTCATCTTGTAGGCGCCAGTGATGATGTCACCGGTAGAGTCATTATTGGTGGTCAGATTGCCGCCGCCATGCACTTCATGAGCAAACATCACCTTCAGAGGACCCTGTTTGAAATCGATACCGATACTCATGTCAGTATTGTCTTTACCGGTCTCTTCCGGGGCATAGGCCACCGCCAGATCCACAGCGCCGAAGCTGTTGCTGTACATCAGGACATTGTCACGACGATCGGCATAGTCATCTCCGCCAACTTTGGCGCGGGTGACGGTGCGATGATCACCGATGGTGTCGCCGAACAGGTCAGCCTTACGACCGACGGTCTTGAAAGGCATGTCGTGACGACCGGCGATGATCTGACCGAAACCACCCTTCAGGCCCAGATAGGCGTTACGGTTGCCAGCAAGCCCGCCAGAGGCGGTAGAGTAATTGGTAGACATTTCATACTTGTAGACCGCCTTCATGCCGCCGTCCAGATCCACCGCACCCTTGATACCCAGGCGTGAAGAGTTGCTAGAGACAAACAGGCCATCGGCTGCATCACCCGTACCACCGTTATCCATGCTGTCCACGGACAGGTGGATCTTGGCATAGATAGTAGGTTCGTCGGCGGCCATGACTGCGGTAGAACCGGCAACCATTGCGGCACCAACGGCAATTGCTAATAATTTTTTATTCATGAGAGAGCGCTCTCCATAGTTATTTGTAAGTTATTTAGATTTGATTTTATTAATGCTGTCTTGTCGACGTGGCTATTTATAGCAGCTCTGTGCAGAAGTGCAACACTCTTTTACCAAAAATGGTGACCTTGGTCACATTTTGTGGCACAAAAACAACAGAAATGGCTGTAATGGGTGTTATTTGTTCAGGAATTGACGGTCCCGGCGAAAATCGTCCAGCACCGTTAGCGCGTGTTGCTTTCGTCCGCCGCAACAAGAGCTTACCGGAGAATGGTGAACCTTTGTATCACCGCATACTATTTTGATGCCTTGCTGCCGACAAGGCCGCGCTCGCCTGCACCAAACCCACCCGTCGTAATCACCCACCGTAATCACCCACCACAAAAAAAGGCCTACCGTAAAGCCGGTAGACCTTTTTAATTTTGGCTGGGAGACTAGGATTCGAACCTAGATTAGAGGAGTCAGAGTCCTCTGTCCTGCCGTTAGACGATCTCCCAAAAAAACAGTGACGGGTTGCTAGGTGTTAGTGACTAGGGGTTGGGTGATTTTAAGGCTTCGAAGTGCTTAATCAGACCGTGAAGCATCTTTGAGATTTCTTTTGCTTCGCGCTCAAAATCTTTCGCTATTACTGAATCGATAAATCCTGCCTCTCTACCGATCAATAGCTGGGTCCAGAATTCACCACAGGAGCCTTTGGCGATTTTTAGAAATTGGATGCAACTACCAAGCGAATCGCGCTCATAACCTTCCGCTATATTGGATGGTACGGAAAGTGCTGAACGTGTTATTTGGTCCCTGAATCCGTATTCATTGCAACTGGAAAGTGCTTTGTAAAGGTCAACAGACAATCTACAAGAACGCCGCCATACATCCAGTTTTTCCAGCGCTTCCATGCGCCTTTCCTAGCCACTCGTCCCTCGATACTCGCAACTAACCTGTTATCGTTTCGAGAACTGTGGACGCTTGCGGGCTTTGTGCAGGCCCACTTTTTTACGTTCAACTTCACGGGCGTCACGTGTCACCAGCCCGGCATTACGTAACGATGGGCGCAGGGTTTCATCATATTCCATCAGGGCACGGGTGATGCCGTGACGGATGGCGCCGGCCTGGCCGCTATTGCCGCCACCGGTGACGGTGACATTGATGTCGAAGTTTTCCATCATGTCGACCACGCCCAGCGGCTGACGCACGACCATGCGGGAGGTCTCGCGGCCGAAGTAGACGTCCAGCGCAAGCGCGTTGACGGTGATGTTGCCGGAACCGGATTTGAGGAATACCCGTGCAGTAGAGCTCTTGCGACGGCCTGTGCTGTAATACTGTTTGTCTGCCATTCTGTCTGCCTTAGCGGTTAGCTAATGAATAAAATAAAAGTTAGATGTCCAGCGGCGTGGGCTGCTGGGCGGCGTGCTGATGCTCGGGACCGGCATACACCTTCAATTTACGGAACATGGCGCGACCCAGTGGATTCTTGGGCAGCATGCCTTTGACGGCGGTGTTGATGATCCGGGTGGGATCCTCGATCACCAGCTTGTCAAAGGTGGTGGTTCTCAGGCCGCCAACATAGCCGGTGTAGTGATGGTATTTTTTGTCGGTCGCCTTGTTGCCGGTTACCGCGACCTTTTCGGCATTAATGACCACGATGTAGTCGCCCGTATCGATATGCGGGGTGTACACGGGCTTATGTTTGCCGCGCAGGCGACGGGCTATTTCGGTCGCCATGCGACCCAAGGTTTTGTCGGTCGCATCAATTACGAACCAATCACGCTTGACCTCGGCGGGTTTCGCACTAAACGTCTTCATCTTAGGCACTGCTCCAAAAAGATCTGTCTCGAAAAGGCGCGAAATACTAAGGTCTGGCGGGCCGACTGTCAAGCCGAAGATGGGTGTTAATGGGATAGTGCTGAGCGCCTGTAAAATGGCCGCAGGCTGTAGGGCGCAATAACCCAAGGGCATTGCGCCGTTATGAAATGCGTAAAAGACAGTCGCTGTATCGTAAAATCTTGCCGAAAAAAAACGCGGCGCCCGTTCATCACAGGGCCGCGTAAAAAACCACCAGAAGGAAGAGATTCTCATGAGAAGGGCGTTGAGTCGATTTTGAAACCGGCTTGCTCGCGCCTTTTCATACATCGCCCGAGATGTCTGGCATCATCGGGCAACGCGGAAAATTCTGCCTCATTAGTTATTTTGAGTCAATCAGAAATTATACTTGGGCATGACCGGGATTATGGTCCGTCCGTGCCTGCAATGCGCCTGACCAGGCGTGGTGAATCTGCTGTTTCAGCACCACCAGCTGGCCATGAAAAAAGTGTCCGGCGCCATCGATCCAGCAGTATTCCGGGGCATTGGCCTGCTGCTGCACCCAGGCCGAGACCTGCTGCGGGTCAACGATCTCGTCAGCGCCGCCCTGCACCACCATCCAGGGGATCTGTACGCCGCTCTCGGCGGAAAAGTCGAACATGGCCACGGGCGGAGCGACCAGCAGCAGGCGTTCGGCCTGCGCCGTTGCCTGGCTCATCAGGGCCACATAGGCGCCGAATGAAAATCCGGCCAGCCACAGCGGTGACTGGGGATGCCGGGCCCGCAGCCAGGCTACCGCGGCGAACAGGTCATCGACTTCGCCCCTGCCCTGATCGTAGCCCCCCTGCGATGCACCCACGCCGCGAAAATTAAAGCGTAGCGTGGTCACCCCCAGCTCGACAAAGGCCTTCGCCAGCGTGTGGGCGACCTTGTTGGTGAGCGTCCCGCCGTGCAGCGGATGGGGGTGACACACCACGGCGATGGGTGGCTGGCGCAGGCGGCTGCGCACATCGGCCCGGGCACTATCCAGCTGGGCCTCCAGCACCCCCACCGATCCGGGGATCAGGAAGCGCTCGCCGGTGGCGGGGGTCACCGCCGGGTCGCTATAGAGTGCGATGGGATCACTCATGACAGGCCGATCCCTAAATCTTTAAACGCTCGACCACACGCCCGTGCAGCAGATGCTCGACGACGATTTCCTCCACGTCTTCCCGGTCCACGTAGGTGTACCAGACATCATCGGGGTAGACCACGGCCACCGGGCCTTCATCACAACGATTGAGACAGCCCGCCGTATTGACCCGCACACAGCCCTGTTTACCTGCGATACCCAACTCTTTGGTGCGTTGCTTGGCGTAATCCCGCAGCTCCTGCGCGCCGAATTTCGCGCAGCAGGCGCTGCCGTCGGCTCGCTGGTTGGTACAAAAAAACAGATGGCGTTGGTAATAGGGCATGTGGATTTCCGCTGTAGTGCTGGGTCAGTACCGGGTTTTGTGCCGAGTGAGTGCCGGGTTAAAAAATCAGCCGGGATAAAAACCTGAAGATGACAGATAATAGCGCAATATCTTTTTTATTACTCTTCAAGTGCCACCGCCCGTGAACCTGCCGCTACCCACCGTCGCCCACCCCGCCCTGTCCGCCAAACTGGATCATTGCGTGATGTGCGGCATGTGCTCCCAGCACTGCCCCACCTACCTGCTGACGGCCGACGAAAATGAGTCGCCGCGGGGACGCATTGCGCTGATCTCCGCCTTCCTGTCGGGCCAGCTCACGGCCGATGCGCGCCTGCAGTCACACCTCGACCACTGTACCGGCTGTCGCGCCTGTGAGGCCTATTGCCCATCCGAGGTCGCCTTCGGCGCCATCATGGACGAGGCCAGGGCCCTGCTGCCGAAGACCTCGCCCCCTGCCCCCCACATCTCGGCCGCCACCGGCCGCTGGCTGCGACTCTATCAACGTTCCGGCCTGCAAAAACTGCTCCGTGGCAGCGGCATGCTGAGGCCACTGGGGCTGGCGCATAAAGAGGGCCTGCTGCCGGTGATCCCCAGACTGGACGCCTGGCAGAGCTACTACCCGCCCACCCCCGGAGCCGCCCCCCTCGGCGACGTCGGCCTGTTCACGGGCTGCATCGCCAACGTGTTCGACCGCGAGGCGCTGGACGCCAGCCGCCGCCTGCTTAACGCGCTGGGGTATGGCGTACATGTGCCGCCGAGGCAGGGCTGTTGCGGCGCCATGGCCCTGCACAGCGGACAGCCGGAGGAGGCCGCCCGCCTCGCGCAGGAAAATATCCGCGCCTTCGCCGAGCACGAGCTGCTGGCCATCGTGCATACCGCCAGCGGCTGCACGGCGCAGCTCAGCGAATATCCCCTGCTGCCGGAAGACCCGCATCAGGATGCGGATGCGGGCCATGCCTTCGCTGCCAAAACCTTCGCCGCCAAGACCTTCGCCGCTAAAATAAGGGACATCAGCCAGTTTCTCAGCGAGGCGCCATGGCCCGCCGAGCTACAGGCCGCGGCGCTGACAAAGACCGTCGCCCTGCACACGCCGTGCAGCCTGAACAATGTCCTGCACCAGGCAGACGTGCCCCGCCGCCTGTTGCAGCGCATCCCGAAACTTGAAATAGCGCCCCTGGCGCAGAACCCGCGCTGCTGTGGCGGTGGCGGTCAGTACCTGCTGGAACAGGTGGAATTTTCCCGGCAGCTGCGTGAAAGGACCCTCGATAATATCGACAGCCAAATGCCCATCGACCTCCTCGCCACCAGCAACCTCGGTTGCGCCCTGCAGCTCGCCGCCGGACTGCGCGACCGCGGCCAGGCCATCGACGTCATCCACCCGGTGGTGTTGCTGGCGCGCCAGCTGGGGCTAATCCAGGACCGCGACAGGCCGGAATAGAACAGGCTACACTTGGCAGCAATCACACATACGATATGGGCCGACAGATGAACAAAACCCAACATTCCTACTCCACCACGTCCTCCGCGCGACAATACTCAGCTTTCGATCAGCTGCTGATGGGCATCGATGTTGGCGTGCGCACCCTGTTCGGCCAACCGAAGATCACCGAGCGCGGCAATCCCGCCAGGAACAAGACCGAGGCCGAACTCAGCGCCAGCGAGCGCCGCCTGGCAGGCCGACTGATGCGCATCAATCACGCCGGCGAGGTGGCCGCCCAGGGCCTGTATCAGGGCCAGGCGCTCACCGCGCGACTGCCGCAGATTCGCGACCAGATGGAACGCGCCGCGCTGGAGGAAAATGACCATCTCGACTGGTGCGAAAAACGCACCCGGGAATTGGGCACCCACGTCAGCCTGTTCAATCCTGCCTGGTATGCCGGCTCGGCGGCCATCGGCGCCCTGGCGGGTCTGGCGGGTGATAAATGGAGCTTGGGCTTTGTGGCGGAGACGGAAAAACAGGTGGTCAAACACCTCGACGAGCATCTCCAGCAGCTCCCGGAACCCGATGCCAAAAGCCGCGCCATTCTCGAACAGATGAAAGAGGATGAAGCCCACCACGCCACGGTGGCGCTGGAGGCCGGTGGCGCGGAACTGCCCTATCCCGTCAAAAAACTCATGGGGCTCGCCTCAAAGGTAATGACCCGCACGGCGTTTTGGCTGTAAATCGGGGAATGTGGAATTAGGGGATGGCCCGTAGGGCGCAATAACCGAAGGGCATTGCGCCGTATGCCTGACCAAAACCATGCCTGCTGAAATTAACGGGCCTGTGTTTAAAACACGTAGCATGGTTATCTTTCCCGGTGAAAACCGAGACTAAAAACAACGTAGGTCGCCTCTGCGGGGAGTTTTAAATCGAACCATCGAAACGGTCCTGGCGGGTCGTATCCATACGGCGCAATGCCCTTCGGTTATTGCGCCCTACAGGCTAAAATTCCTCGCCTAAATTCCTGCCGTAGTAGATCTCCAACACTTCACGCTCCAGCTGCTGGATAATGCGTTCCTGCTCATCGGCATCCAGCTCATTGGCGTCAACACCAAACAGATAATTATTCAGTTCGAGTTCCTTGAGCCGCATCTTGGTGTGAAAGATGTTCTCTTGATAGACGTTGACGTCAATCATTTGATAAAGCTGCTTGGTATCGTCGGCGATAAAATTCTGGATCGAATCAATCTCGTGATCGATGTAGTGCTTGCGGCCATCCACATCGCGGGTAAAACCACGCACGCGGTAATCCATGGTGACGATGTCGGAGTCAAAACTGTGGATCAGGTAATTCAAGGCCCGCAGCGGTGAAATACGGCCACAGGTGGACACATCGATATCCACGCGAAAGGTGCTGATGCCGTTGTCAGGATGACTTTCGGGATAGGTATGCACGGTGATGTGGCTCTTGTCCAGATGCGCCACCACCGCTTCCGGCAGCGGGCCAGGGGCCTCGCTATTCGAGATACCCTCGGAGATCATCGGCTCTTCGGAGATCAATATGGTGACACTGGCACCCTGTGGCTCGTAATCCTGATGGGCGATATTGAGGATCGTGGCGCCCACAATATTGCACACATCGGTCAGCATGCCCTTGAGCCGCTCAGCGTTGTATTCTTCATCGATATATTCAATATATTCCTGGCGCTGCTCAGCCGTGCGTGCGTAATTGATATCGTAAATATTAAAGCTCAAGGTTTTAGTAAGATTATTAAAATCTTTGAGCTGAAGTTTTGGAAACGGCCTGATCATTGCGGGGACTCCACGGACATGACTTGGGGCGGATGATAGATCATCTGCACGGTATTGCCATCGGGATCGAGGCAATAAAAGCTGCGCGCGCCATCACGATGCGTGCGCGGTTCGGTTTTCATTTTGATGTCGTGGCCACGCAGAAAATCAAACCACTCATCCACATCACCGGGTTCATTCAGAAAAAATCCAATATGGTCCAGATGCTGACCTTCGCCGCCCTTTCCACAAAAATCATGCTCAACACGATGCAGTGCAAGGTTATCATTACCTGACGTTAAATATACCGAATTGGCATCCGGCCGCCATTCCACTCGCATGCCCAACAGATCCACATAAAAACTTTCGGTGGCCTCATAGTTGCGCACAAAAAAGGCAACGTGGCGCATGCCCGTAGTGGGATTGGGTTTGATCATCTGCTGACTACTCTTGTCTATGACTACGCTGGTTGAGGATTGTTTGTCGGGGCTGGCGCTGCTTCCCGCAGCTCATAATCATGGGTGATCTCGGCCACCTTGCCTAACATGATGGAGGCCGAGCAGTATTTTTCGGCCGACAGCTGGATCGCCCGCTGCACCTGTTTTTCACTCACTCCCGCGCCGCTGACAATAAAATGGATGTGGATCCTGGTGAATACCCTGGGCTCGGTTTCGGCCCGTTCGGCCTCGATCTCCAGCACACAGTCCGTGACTGGCTGACGCGCCTTTTTCAGAATCATCATCACATCAAAGGCCGTGCAACCGCCCAGCCCCTGCAACAACAATTCCATGGGGCGGATACCCAGATTGCGCCCACCGTGTTCCGGCGGCCCATCAATCACCAGCGAGTGACCGCTGCCGGACTCGCCGACAAACATCACCTCTTCCACCCATTTGATTCTGGCCTTCATTCATCCTGCTCCACGACTGCGAAAATAGGTACCCATCCCCCAGGGCGACTGGCTTAATCCGACTATCCCAGAATCTCCGCCATTCGCCCCGACCCCCTTGCCGGGCGGGGACGGCGATTATAAACCGGGCCCGGAGCATGTGCATACACTACACCCTGCAATAAGCCCTTAGCCGGGGTAAAGTAATTCTCGGCCCCTGCCGATAGCTCTTGTATCCCGCCAAAAAGCGGGGCAATACAAGGAATTAGGCAAACTATTATGAGCACTATACCCGACGTCGTCAGCACGCCTCCGACCATCGAGCGCTTTCTGGAACACTGCCATCGGCGCCAATATCCGGCCAAAAGCCTGATCATCTACGCTGGCGACAAGCCTGACGTGCTGTATTACATCGTCGAGGGCTCGGTCAGCGTGCTGATCGAGGACGAGACCGGCCGTGAAATCGTGCTGGCCTACCTCAACCCTGGCGACTTTTTCGGCGAGATGGGCCTGTTTGGCGGTGAGACCAATCGCAGCGCCTTTGTGCGCGCCAAGACCCGCTGTGAGCTGGCCGAGATCAGCTACAGCCGCTTTCGGCAACTGACCGAAAAGGATCCAAGCATCCTCTTCGAGCTGGCCTCACAGATGGCCCTGCGCCTGCGCCGGACCAGCCAGAAGGTCGGCAACCTGGCCTTCATGGACGTCACCGGCCGCATCGCCCGCACCCTGATGGATCTCAGCAAGGAACCCGATGCCATGACCCACCCCGACGGCATGCAGATTCGCATCACCCGCCAGGAAGTGGGCCGCATCGTCGGCTGCTCACGCGAGATGGTGGGGCGCGTACTCAAAAACCTGGAAGAGCAGGGGCTGATCACCGCCCAGGGCAAGACCATCGTGATCTTTAATAGCCGTTAGAACCCGGCTGGATCGACTACTTCAGGCGCCGGGCACTCCGGCGTTCCCAAACAGGGCGGCCAGCTGGGCCCCCGGATCCTCGGCGCGCATAAACGCCTCCCCTACCAGAAAGGCATGCACGGCGTGCTCGCGCATTAACGCCACATCTTCGGCAGTATGAATCGCGCTTTCGGTGACCACGATGCGGTCGTCGGGAATGCTGTCCAACATATCCAGCGTAGTCTGCAGGCTCACCTCAAAGCTACGCAGGTTGCGATTGTTGATGCCGATCAACGGCAGATTCAACGGCAGGGCGCGCTGCAGTTCTGCCGCGTCATGCACCTCCACCAGCACGTCCATGCCCAGCTTTGCCGCCAGCGCCGCCAGCTCGCTCAACTGTGCGTCATCCAGCGCGGCGACGATCAACAAGATGCAATCGGCATTGATGGCCCGCGCCTCGTAGACCTGGTACGGGTCAATGATGAAATCCTTGCGGATCACCGGCAGCGCACAGGCGGCCCGTGCCTGCTGCAAATAGTCTTCCGAACCCTGGAAAAAATCCTTGTCCGTTAATATCGACAGACAGGCTGCACCACCCCTTTCATACGAAACAGCAATCTCGGCGGGCACAAAATCTTCGCGCATCACGCCCTTGCTGGGCGAGGCCTTTTTGATCTCGGCGATCACCGCCGCCTGACCCGCGGCTATCTTCTTTTTCATCGCAGCGACAAAACCGCGACAGGTGTCCGCTGCTTTGGCGCGCTCGATCATCTCCGCCAGGCTCACTTGCCGGCTACGCTCAGCAATCTCTTCGTGCTTGCGGGCGATGATCTTTTTCAGAATGTCAGGGGTGTCGCTCATGCTTAACCTGTACTGCTGTATCTTTAATTAGAATTGGAAACCTTAATCAACGCGTCCAGCTTGGCCAACGCCGCGCCACTGGCCAGCACCTCGCCGGCCCTGGTTACACCCGCTGCCAATGAATCGGCCAGCCCGGCAACATACAGCGCGGCACCGGCATTCAATTGTACGATATCCCGCGCCGGGCCGGGTTGATTTTCCAGCACGCCTTTCACTACGATCAACGACTGTGCTGCATCCTCTACTTTCAGTGAGGCAAGATCGGCGCGCGCCAGGCCAAAATCTTCGGGCTGAATGGTAAACGTATTTACCGCGCCATCTTTCAGCTCGGCCACAAAGGTCGGCGCACCGATGCTGATCTCGTCCATACCGTCTGCGGAATGCACGACCAGCACATGCCGACTGCCGAGATTGGCCAGCACGTGGGCCAGCGGCTCCACCAGTTCCTTACTGAACACACCCAGCAACTGGTTGGGCGCGCCGGCGGGATTGGTCAACGGCCCTAGCACATTAAAGATGGTGCGCACGCCCATCTCCTTGCGCGGGCCGATGGCGTGTTTCATCGCGCCGTGGTGTTTGGGGGCGAACATGAAACCGACACCCACCTCGTTGACGCACTTTGCCACCTGCGCAGGGTCGAGATCCAGATTCACGCCGGCGGCCTCCAGCAGATCGGCGCTGCCGGACTTGCTGGAGACGGAACGGTTGCCGTGCTTGGCCACCTTGCCGCCGGCCGCGGCCACCACGAAACAGCTGGCGGTGGAAATATTAAAAGTACTGCTGCCGTCACCGCCGGTGCCGACGATGTCCACCACGTGCTCGCCACTGACCGCGACCGGGGTGACCAGGTCGCGCATCACCTGGGCGGCGGCGGTAATCTCATCGATGGACTCGCCCTTCATGCGCAGGCCGATGAGGAAGCCGCCGATCTGCGCCTCCGTGGCCTTGCCGGTCATGATGGTGCGCATCACCGCCTGCATCTCGTCGCGACTTAAATCATGCCGCTCGGTCACGGCGCGGATCGCTGCCTGCATATCCATAATCATCCCCTATGAGTTTTCCGCCTGCGTCTCTTCCACCAGGGTCCTGCGCAGTTTAACCGGAGCCGCCCGACGACGAATCCGTATATTCAACATTTCCACCACCACCGAGAAGGCCATGGCGAAATAGATGTAGCCCTTCGGAATGTGCACATCCAGCCCCTCGGCGATGAGCGCCATGCCGACCAGAATCAGGAAACTGAGCGCCAGCATCTTGATGGTGGGGTGTTCATCGACGAAGCGACTGATGCTCTCCGCCGCCAGCATCATCACCAGCACGGCAATGACGATCGCCGCGATCATCACTTGCACATGCTCGGCCAGCCCCACCGCGGTGATCACTGAGTCCAGCGAAAACACGATGTCGATGACGGCAATCTGGGCAATGACGCTGAAAAAACTCGCCTTTTTGGCGCCGACCTCGTGCTCCTCACCTTCCAGACTGTGATGAATCTCCATAGTGGCCTTGAACAACAGGAAGGCGCCGCCCCCCAGCAGGATCAGGTCCCGCGCCGAGATCTCCCACTGCAGCACCGAGAACAGGGGCGCGGTGAGCTGCATGATCCAGGCCAGCGACAGCAACAACAGAATCCGCATCACCATGGCCAGCGCCAGGCCGATCAGGCGCGCCTTGCGCTGCTGCTCGACGGGCAGGCGGCCGACCAGAATGGCGAGAAAGATAATATTGTCGATGCCGAGCACGATCTCCAGCAGCGTCAGGGTCAAAAAGGCCATCCACACCTGCGGATCAGCCAGTAGTTCCATCATAAAGGTCTCATCAATTCACTAATCACTGTTAGGTACCGCCTTGCAAGAAATTGCGCAGCATATCGTGGCCGTGTCGGGTGAGAATGGATTCGGGATGAAACTGCACCCCCTCCACGTCCAGCGTCTTGTGGCGCACACCCATGATCTCGTCCAGCTCGCCGTCGGCGGTTTCGGTCCAGGCGGTGACCTCCAGGCAATCGGGCAGGCTGTGCTTTTCGATCACCAGGGAGTGATAACGGGTGGCCTCGAAGGGATTTTCCAGCCCCTTGAAGACGCCGATATCCTTGTGATGGATCATCGAGGTCTTGCCGTGCATGATCTCCCGCGCGTGCACCACTTTGCCGCCGAAGGCCTGGCCGATGCTCTGGTGACCGAGACACACGCCCAGCAGCGGCACCTTGCCGGCAAAATGTTTGATCACCGCCAGGGAGATGCCCGCCTCGTTCGGCGTGCAGGGGCCGGGCGAGATCACGATGCGTTCGGGATTCAGCTTAACCACCTCGTCCAGGCTGAGCTGGTCATTGCGATAAACGCACACGTCCGCGCCCAGCTCGCCAAAATACTGCACCAGGTTGTAGGTAAAGGAATCGTAGTTATCAATCATCAACAGCATTTTGATCATATCCTATTGTTATATATATATTTTATCTGTTAATGTGCGACTAAATACCCGCTTAAATACCCGCATTTCCTAGCGATACCTACCCAAAATTTTGGAATCGAAAGCACAATAAATGCCATTTTCACCTAGATTCGCCCCAGTATAAACCTTTGCACATCTACATAGTTCTGCCATATCCCCGCAACCTTAAAGCCCACAAGATACAAAATGGTATATTCCAAGCCCTTAGCTATACTGAGTGGAGATCAACTAGGGAGTAGACATGAAAACAATCCTCGCTATTATCACGGTACTTTTCGTCACAGTGGGCGCAGCAATTGCCGGTAGCCCCATTCTCGTCGATCCTTCGACGGGAAAATATCTCGGCAATCTTAACAACAACCCATACGATCCTAATTCAGTATCTAATCCATACGGGCAATATGGCAGCAAATACAGCCCGGATTCAATCAACAATCCTTATGGTGAATACGGGTCACCATACAGCGACAAGAGCCCGAACAATCCTTACGGAACTGGCCCTGCCATTATCGATACCGACAATTATTGAGTTTTAAACAATAAGGAAGAGTACGAGAAGGCCGTAAGCGCATACCAGGACGGTCAATCTGGGCAGGGCCAAGCACTTCTGAATGCACCCAGCGCACGGTCACCTGCGTTAAGGTGCCAGTGCTGCGGCTCTGCATACATATATTTGAGAAACACTTGGCGTAGCTGTTTCAATTCTATGCCATTTGGCGCACAGAATGGTCCTGCGACAAACCCCCTAAAAAAGCCTTTATCTCCCGGCAATGTTCGCATTAGCAGGGACTCGTTAGCGTCTGCTATGCCTGCTAGATATTTAACACATTGATTGTACGCACTTACGTTGTTCGTAGGTTGGTCGCATATCTGCATTAATTCATTGCCGGTGTAGAATCCTGCATTCCCAACGGACGGCACGATCAAGGCCAATCCCAGAACAACAACACGAATAATCATAACCACCCCCTGAGAATATTGACGAATCTGAACAGCAACCATCCTACTACTATCAGCCAATTCGTACTCGACCTATCACGCAATGGTGGCTAAATAACAACCAAGCATCATTCATATCTGGGTCCGCAATAACTTGATGTTTATGCTATCCGATAAGTTTCAATTCGTTATCTAGCTCCTTCAGAAATCGCGCCAGTTCTCGCAGTTGTTCCCGCTGCCCGCCCTTGTAGCCACGCATAGCGGATCGCCGCTTACCCTCTTCGGACTTTGGCCCGGTCGATTTCTCCCAAGGTTTCCAGCGTCGGATTAGCTTCGATCTCATTGCCCGATGTTCTGGCGTCCGGTAGTAGCTCATTGTCTGCCTCTGATAGTTGGTTTTGCTCGTTTTTGATTTCCCGCGCCCGTGAAGGCTCCATAGTTCCGTTGTTCACTTGCTGGTGTCCTTGGGCGATGTTTGCCTGTTTCGCGTAAACAATCGGCGGGTTCTTTATCGCTGACAGGGTTTCCAAGGTTGCCCGACATTGCGACTGCGCCCGCAGCGCCATGCGCATGTTTGCTTCAAACGGTGTAATGGTGTCGTTTCCCATTGCCCGCCCAGCAAGGCGACAAAACAAGCTTTGCAATGCCGTCGCTTGGTTCATAAGCATAGCTTCGGCTTGCGCCAGATCACCAAGATTCACTGCCGTCGCTTGATCACGCAGAGTACCCAGCAAGGTAGGCACGTCGATATTGTCTTCAAGTCCCGACTTCTGTTCGGCTCTGTCGATTACCCGGAATGCTGCAAGTTCAGGAGAGGTCAGCAACTCCGCAAAATTTCTGCTAGTTTCTTCTTTGGTTTTTCCGGCATTAATCGGGATAGCTTTTCGCGGATATTTCACCGCTTCTGGCTTCGCTGATTTCTTCGGTTTACGCGCCATCAGTCACCCCTTCATTTGATATTGTTTGCAATAGCGCAGGTCAGCATCCCACAGGCCCGCATGGGCTTCAGGCTCGCCTTGGGTGCAATGCCCAAGGTTCGGGTGCTCTATTCGCTGGAAGTATCGACACGCACCACAGGTGGCCCAGTAGTCGGGAGCGGGTGTTGGTGGCACTTCTTCCGCCCGCCTCAGATAGTAGACTCGCGCCTCAGCATCGGCATAGCACTGAGCTATCACTTCGGCGATTTCTTGTGGGTCGGTTTCCTCAATATATGTCAGCCATGCCCGGATCGTTTTTTCTTCGTTACAGGTAAAAGTTGCGCCTGAGTTGCGCCCTGTTTCCGAGGGTGTTGCGCTTTGGTTGCGTATATCGTTGCGCCCTAAAACTAATAGTGCTGCGGCCTTCAGGCTACTGGGTTGCGCCTTAGTTGCGCTAGTAGTTGCGTTTTCAGGGGTAAAGGTTGCGGGTTGCGCTTGTATAGGGGCGCAACTGCGCAACTCGGCAGGGTTCTCTTTAATCATTAACTCGACCCTCATCCCTCGCGCGTTTTAACATCCGAGAAATCCGGCTCTTGTCCCGCTGAACTTCCTCTGCGATTTCTTTTTGAGATAGCCCTTCCTTATGCAGTTCTATCACTCGATCAAAGAGCGCATCTTCAAGCGGCTTGACCGTCCATGTCATGGAGTCTTGAGAATCAGAAACTAACGCCACCTCCAAAGGGTCGGCATCTTTACCGCTGAAACCTCGGGTCTTCTCGAAGTGGATTTCGAATCGAGCACCTTGCGACTGCTCATAGTCTGACGGTCTTCGAAGTCCTATTACAGTGTCGAGAACATCTTCCTTTGCACTGGTGCCGCGTTGCGCTCCACTCTTGCCACTGTGGTGAATGAATAAAACGGAACGACCTGAAGCTCTTTGACGCAGTGCCCACTCTTGAATGGGTAGCCAGCTTTCTGCGTCATTACTTTTGCCTGATCGGGCTATTGTTGCCAAGTTATCGACGATGATTAAGTCAATTCCTTTCAAGCAAGTTTCTAAGGCTTCTTGGTCAGCAACTTCCGCAAGATTAAAAGCTGCTCTGTCTTTTGGTTGAAGGTCGGGCGTCATAATTTTGAAGGGCGCTGACACTTCGCTATCTGAGCTGGCAACAATCGCTGCAAGGCGTTCTTGCAAGGCTGGGCCAGGCATTTCACCATCGAGCAGCAAAACACCAGCAGGACTTGGTGCCTTCCAGCCTAAAGCGCATCCACCGCTGGCTACTGCAAGACCTACTGCCAGAGCGACGTGAGTTTTACCAATACCCCGATAGGCGTGAATCATCGCCAATCCCTGGCGGGGCAACCAAGGTGCTAAGAGATGTTCTCGCGGGGGTAACTCTTTGCGAAGAAAATCCTCAATTGTGATTATTTCTAGAGGTTGAACCGGCCCCGGTATCGTTGCATTCAATACTGTACCTTTAAGCGCCCTCTCAGCTTGTACATCGAGGAAAGACGCTCCACGCTCTGCTCCGTTATTCATAACCCAACCCCGCAGCATCCAAAGCGGCTTGTATGCGACCAACAGCCAGCGTCAGCCGGGCCCGATCAGCATCGGTGAAAGGATCACCAGACAACAGACTTGCCCCAGCTATCGCTACAATCAACGCCTCGAAAGCAATGCATCGCAACACATCCGTCGCTGGAAATGGTCGGCGCTCCGGCCTTCCATGCTGTATTTCTCGCTCGGGAAAAAGAGCACCTATGTCCAGACCCACCGCTGACAGGACGGAATGCACGTCACAGCCCGCGAAGCAATGAACTAATGTCCGACCATCTTCTAACTCTCGAATTGATAGTGATGGCCCTCGGTCATCATGGGCAGGGCATCGCGCCTGATACCGCCCAGTCCCGGTACGCTTCACCTTATCGAGTCGAGACAAGAACGCGCTTACTCCAGTGGCTTTAAATTGTGAGGCACGGGATTGGGAAACAGGATTGATTGCGGTAGAATTGCGAGTGTCAGCTTCACAATTACCGCGCCCCTTCATTGGGGCGTTTTCTTTTCTAATCATAACGCCCCCTAAACCGATTCGATTAGGGCGCGAATATCTTCCACCCGCCAGAACGTCCCGCGCCCATTGCCGATTTTCACGGGCTTCGGGAAACGCCCAGACTTTACCCCCATCCACCAGCATGTTTTCTTAACTGGAATGATGGGTGGAATATTACGCTTCGGATCACCAATGATTTGCGACAGGCGGAGGAATCCGGTTTGTGGGAGTTGGTTCATTACTGATTGCCTCTTTTCGTGAAAAGCCGTTATTGGCCGTTAGAAGCAATCTTAAATTTGGTTGGTGCGCGGAAGATAAATGGTGAGATTAAGTTTTTTTCAACCCTGATTTTGCCATGTTCTATTTTATAAGCCGTTTTAGCTTCGCCACACCAGATTTCCGAAAATGGTGACGGACCGAATTCTCTTTAAGCTCTGGCAGCGTTGGCTGCTCGCGAAGCAATGGGGCATAGCAAGCCAATGTGAAACGGACAAATGGTCCGCTAACTTTGTTGCCTGTTTCTGAATCAGTGGATGTTCCTGGAAGCTCATCAAACATATCTGACCAAAGCCCCGCCAGATCATCTACAAATGTCTGTCGCGCCGCTTGGCCTTTATTTCGTTTTTTATCGACTTTTATCTTTTTCTTTTCATCAGCTAATGCAGTCCGTGCGTAAAGTTCGAGATCCTTAACCGCCTTGATAGCCTGATCGACATTATGAAACTCGCTTGGCCTTATATGCTCTTCAAGCTGACCGCTTGTTGTTAGTGACTGCGTGGTAACGCGTATTTTTTGATAGTACGCCGCACGGCGTCTCAATCTATGTACAGCACTCGAACCTTCTGGACTTTTAGTAAGACTGACAAGCTTCTCAGCAGCTTTTTCAATTTTGCCCAAGCTGCTTACAATGACACTGGGTGAATCAACTTTCTCAGCCCCAAAAGCCTGAAGAAAGGCACCTGCACAATCATCTAACCGCTCTTCAAAGGAAGCCCTTTTGGTTACTGGAAAAGGTTTCCCAATTTTTTCCAGAATCATATCGATGTCTGATTTCTCGTAGTAGATCATGCCGACACGAGCTTGATTGATGTCACCTTGCTTTCAGCCTTCGCCATTTCGTTGGTCAGGTCTGCCCATTGCTGCATCATGACTCGCCGATCTTCCAGATATTCGGCTTGGTTATAGCTGGCCCGCACTTTGTTTCGCTCGGCATGGGCAAGCTGGCGCTCGATCACTTCAGAGCGATAACCCAATTCGTTCAGAATTGTGGAAGCCGTCGCCCGGAAGCCATGCGCCGAAAAGCCAATACTGCCCTTACCGTTAAAGCCCATACGCTCCAGCGCCCGGTTCAGCGTTGTTGGAGTCATACAGGTTTTCGGGTTGCGATAGTTCGGGAACAAGAAAGCCCGTCCGCCAGTGTAGGTATGCAGTTCCCGCAACAGCTCCACGGATTGCTGAGACAGAGGAACAAGGTGCGGCTCTCGCATCTTCATTCGCTCGGCAGGGATGCGCCACTCCGCCCGCTCAAGATCAATCTCTGTCCATTGCGCCGCCCGTAGCTCAACGGTACGGACAAAAGTCAGCAGCATTAAGCGCAAGGCGATAACGGTAGTGCGGTACCCACCAAAGGAATCAAGCGCCTTCAAGAAGTCGGCTATTTGGTCGCGGGATAGTGGTTTGTGATGCTTCACCTTGGGTCGGTGAATAGCGCCCTTTAATGCCGCCGCTGGATCAGCATCCGCCCGCAGTGTCGCCACGGCATAGCGGAAAATCGCGGAAGTCCATTGCCGCGCCAGCAAGGCCACACTTCCAGCGCCGCGTCCTTCCACCCGGCGCACGACCTCCAGAATATGCGCTGCCGTCACGTTGCGAATAGGCAGATTGCCAATGTAGGGGAACATATCAGCCTCAAGAAACCGCTCCACTTGGCGGAGGTAGTATGCCGACCATCCCGCCTTTTTCTTGGATATCCATTCCCGCGCCACTGCTTCAAAAGTGTTGGCGTTCTCGGCATGCGTTGCCAGTCGTGCAGCTTGCCGATTGTGCGCCGGGTGGATGCCTTGCTTTACCAGCGCCCGCCATTCCTCGCGCGTCACCCTTGCTTCAGCAAGCGTAAGCCTCCCTGCATTGCGCCGCGCTTGGGTTTGCTCTTTGGTTTCGCCGTTTGGGGCTTGGACATACTCACCGACAGCAAAAACGTTTTCCTTACCCGCGATGCGGTAGCGGTAACGCCACAACTTCGAACCAGTCGGACGCACCTCCAGGTAAAGCCCACCGCCATCGGTTATTTTGATGGGTTTTTCACCGGGCTTGGTGTTGCGGATTTGGCTATCGGTAAGGGACATGATTGCGGGTACCTTGTTTTGATACCCTCAACAATACCCTCATCTTCACAGGATAACAACGGACGATGTCGATTATAAACGGATACTATAACGGCGCTAACAATGGGATTTAAGGCGGGTATCAGACTCTAACGGACTTCGCTGGATGCCGATGCTGTTTATCAATCATCAACAGCATTACGGGTTACCTGCCTTGTCTTTTCTCGGCGCCTCGCTCGCGCCCCCGGTCAGTACCATGCGCATGGCGTCCTCCAGCGGCATATCCAGGGTGGTGAGCCTTTCTCGCGGCACATACAGGGTATAGCCGCCAATCTGGTAGCTCATGGGAAAATACACCGCCACCAACATCTCATCGTCCGCGCCCGACAGTCTTACCGACTCCCGCACCACAAAACCGACCAGCCGCATGCCCTGCAGTTCGATGCTCACCACGTGTCGCAGCTGGCGGGTCTTGTCACCCGACAATAGCTGGGCAAAATCCTTGATCGCGGACAACAGGCTCTTGACCAGGGGGATGTGCGACATCAGCCGGTCGACCTGGTTCAGCAGCCACTGCACCAGAAAGATGTTGGCCAGCAGACCCAGGCCGGCCAGCACCAGCAGGCCCACCAGCAGTCCCATACCGGGAATGTAGAATCCCTCGGGCAGCAGGCGCATGGCCCAGGGGCGGCTAAAGGCCTCCAGGCCGCTGGTCGCCCAGTACAGCAACCACACCGTCAGCAGCAGTGGCGCCACTGTGGCCAGTCCCTTGAGCAGGTGTTGCAACAGGCGGTTCATGATCGTGGCGGCGAGCTGTCCAGCCCGGCCTCGGCCATGCTTACGGCGCGAAACACGGCACGCGCCTTGTTCATGGTCTCTTTCCATTCCAGCGCGGGCTGCGAATCATAGACCACGCCCGCGCCGGCCTGGATATGCAGCTCACCGGACTTGATCACCGCGGTGCGGATCGCAATCGCCGTGTCCATGTTGCCGTTCCAGCCGAGATAACCCACCGCCCCGGCGTAGATGCCGCGCTTCACCGGCTCCAGCTCGTCGATGATTTCCATGGCGCGAATCTTCGGCGCGCCGCTCACCGTGCCGGCTGGGAAGGTGGCGCGCAGTACATCCATCGCCGACAGGCCTGGTTTCAATTTTCCCTCGACGTTGGAGACGATGTGCATCACGTGCGAGTAACGCTCCACCAGCATCTTTTCCGTCAGCTCGACGCTACCGATCTGGGCGATGCGGCCCACGTCATTGCGGCCCAGATCGATGAGCATCAGGTGCTCGGCCAGCTCCTTGGGGTCGGCCAGCAGCTCCGCCTCCATGGCCCGGTCCTCGGCTGGGTCATGACCGCGACGGCGGGTACCAGCGATGGGCCGCACGGTGACGACCTCGTCTTCCAGACGGGTGAGGATCTCCGGCGAGGAACCGGCGATGTGGAAGTCGCGCAGATTCAGATAGAACATGTATGGCGAGGGATTGAGGCTGCGCAGGGCGCGATACAGATGCAGTGGCGGCGCCGAAAAGGGGATCGACAGGCGCTGCGACAACACCACCTGCATCACATCGCCCTCAACAATATAGTCTCGCGCCGCCTGCACCGCCTGTTTGAAACCGTCTTCGGTAAAGCCGGAGACAAAGTCCGCCTCGTTGACCTCGCGGCCCGGCTGTGGGTCGACATGCGGGGTCGCCTGACGCAGCCGTGTCTCCAGCGCATCAAGGCGCTGTTTGCCGCAGGCATAGCCGTCGGTCTGGCCGGCATCGACATGCACGATGAGATACAGCTTGCCGCCGAGGTTGTCGAACACCACCACCTCATCGGAGACCATCAGCAGGATATCCGGCGTGCCCAGCGTATCGGGATTGGGACAGGCGGCCAGCCGCGGCTCAATGTAGCGAATGGTGTCGTAGCCGAAATAACCCACCAGCCCGCCATTAAAGCGCGGCAGGCCCTCGGTCTCGACCACCTGGTAACGTGCCTGAAATTCCTCAATCCAGCGCAGCGGGTCATCCGTGTGCAGCGTCTCCACCACCACGCCATCGGTCTCCACCTCGACCTGCCTGCCGCTGACCTTCAGCACGGTGCGGCTGGGTAGACCGATAATGGAATAGCGCCCCCACTTCTCACCGCCCTGCACAGATTCGAACAGATAGGAATAGGCGCCATCGGCTAACTTTAGATAGGTGCTGAGGGGAGTATCGAGATCGGCCAGCACCTCGCGCATCAGCGGAATACGATGGGCAACGGTCTGTAATCCGGAGTCTTGCGCCGAAAGCCGGGCGGCCAGGGCGGCGAATTGTTCTGCGTTCATGTTCATCACCTACAAATTCAAAGGTACAGGGGGATTCAACAGCATCGGCCTCAACCGCGCCAGCGTCCCTGTTGCCATTTGATTTGTGTGGTGCGAAACATTTGTCTCATTTTTCCCGCAATCAAGTCAGATCTTTTTATCCGTCATTCTTTACAGCAAATCTTTCAATTCCGCCATCGAGTCAATCACCGCATCGGGATTGGACTCGCGGATATCCACCCCGTGATTGTAGCCGTAACTCATGCAGACGATCTGAAACCCGGCCGCGCGGGCCGCCTTCACATCGCTCACCGAATCACCCAGCATCAGGGACCTGTCCGGCGCCACCCCCAGCACCTCGGCCGAATGCAGCAGCGGCAAAGGGTCGGGCTTCTTTTTGGCGAGGGTATCACCACAGACGATGTTCGCAAAATCGTCGTGAATACCGAGGTCCTGCAGCAGGGGGATGGTGAACTGCGCGGCCTTGTTGGTGACGCAGCCCAGGGCGTAACCGGCGGCATGCAGATAATCCAGCCCTTCGCGCACCCCGGGGTAGAGGCTGCTGCGCTGGCTGGTGTTGGCCGCGTACAGCTCGAGAAAAACCGGATAGGCCCGTTCATACAGGGCCTCATCGGGCTCGCCGTCGAGCTGGCCGATGAGGGCGCGACGCACCAGCCGCTCCACGCCGTTACCGACCCAGTTGCGGACCTTCGCCTCACCGTGCACCGGCATATCCAGCGCCAGCATCATCTGGTCGACGCAATAGGCGAGATCGGGCACCGAATCCACCAGGGTGCCATCGACATCGATCAGGATCATTTCCGGTTTACGCAACACGCTTTTCTGTTCACTCATAACCACGACTCTTATAACGCTTTCTTATTAATTAAAAGGGCGCCATTCATTCTCTATAAAAAAGAAAAAAGCGCGCCCCTGACATTACCCGCTCCGGCTTATACCCTGGCGGCCGCCAGCTCGGCACGGAAGGCCTTGATCACGGTGTCGTAGGTATTGGCATCGGAAGCCGACTTGGCACCGAATACCGCGGAACCGGCCACAAACATGTCGGCGCCGGCTTCGGCGATTTCCCGGATATTGTCCACCTTCACACCACCGTCGATCTCCAGGCGGATGTCACGGCCGGAGGCATCGATAATCTTGCGCGCCTCACGCAACTTGTTCAGGGTTTCCGGGATGAAACTCTGGCCACCAAAGCCGGGGTTCACCGACATCAGTAACACGATGTCCACCTTGTCGAGCACGTGCTTGAGCACGTCCAGTGGCGTGGCGGGATTAAACACCAGGCCTGACTTGCAGCCTTCGCTCTGGATCAGTTGCAGGGTGCGATCGATATGTTCGGAGGCCTCGGGATGAAAGGTAATGTAGGAGGCGCCGGCGGCGGCAAAGTCCGGGATGATACGATCCACCGGCTTGACCATCAGGTGCACATCGATGTCGGCGGTAACGCCATGCTTACGCAGCGCCTCGCAGACCAGCGGGCCGATGGTGAGATTCGGCACATAGTGGTTGTCCATCACGTCGAAGTGCACCACATCCGCACCGGACTTGATGACGTTATCCACTTCCTCGCCGAGGCGGGCAAAATCTGCCGACAGGATCGACGGGGCAATTTTAAAATCTGGCATGGTTTTGGCCTCTTCCGTTTATGACTTCAGTAATGACTTCAGCGACTGCAAAAATGGCGACTTCTTTTTATCCGGGGCCTGACCACCGGTGCGTCAAAAAAATCGCGACCGGGGACTTTACCCTATTGGCGCGTACATTTCAGCCATATCGATAGCAGGGCTTGGTCTCGACCCGCGGAGCCGATATGCTCAGCCTGCGTACAACCCGGTAGTCAGGATATGACGATGCGATACCCACTTTATCTTTTGTGCCTGTGTATGGGCGCACTCAGCACCGCAACCAGCACCACGACCCTGGCCTCGGACAGGCTCAAGGAGCGCAGCTGGGCCGAGCAGATCCGCGAACAGCTGATTGTTGGGCAGGCGCTGGAGCTCTCCACCGAGGCCGCCGCCGCAACAGCCACCGAACCGGCGACGGCACCGCAGACCTTCTTCGCCCTCTACACCCCCGCCGAGGGCACCCTCAAACGCGGCGGGGTGATCCTGCTGCACGGGCTGGGTGCTCACCCGGACTGGCCGGACGTAATCGCCCCGCTGCGCAAGGCGCTGCCCGAGGCCGGCTGGGCGACCCTCTCCATCCAGCTACCGGTATGGCCCAATAGCGCCAACTTCGAGGATTACCCGCCGCTGTTCCCGGCGGCCAACCGCCGCATTTCGGCCGCGGTCGCCCATCTGCAACAGCAGGGCATTGCCAACATCACCCTGGTGGGACACAGTCTGGGCGCGGCCATGGGCGCCTATTTTCTGGCACAGAAGGCCCCCGGCAGCGATGCCATCCGCGCCTTCGTGGGCATCGGTATGAATCAGGCCCCGGGCAGCGTGGCGCACACGCCGGACGCCCTGGCCAACATCACTATTCCGGTGCTGGACCTCTACGGTGCCTTCGATCTGGACGGGGTACGGGACTCGGCACGGGCCCGCGCGGCCAGCCAGGCGGACAATGGCGGCTATCGGCAGACCGTGATCGCGGGGGCGGACCACTTTTTTCAGGGCCTGGATACCACCCTCATCAAGCGGGTGGCGGGCTGGCTGACCCAGATGGCCACAGACCCGGCTGCCAATGATGCGCCAGTAAAAACCCGGCCCTGATTCTTTTTCAGTTCTCAAAGGCCTTGTTCAGCCCGATGCTGAGGCTGCGCGACGACCAGTTGGCCCCATTCAGCCGCCCCTCGGAAAAGGTGTTGTCGGCGAAAAAGGTGCGATCGGTGCCGGAGTTCGTGGTCCAGTCCTGCAAGGACAGGGTCACGCCCCAGGTCCATTGATAGCGGGAGGGCAGGGCCTGCCAGCCCAGCTCCAGCACCCAGCCCCGGCCGTCCGCCTCGTGTTCAAAGCTCACCGGATGGGCGAAATCGTCCCGCAGATTCCAGTCGGCCTGGGCAAAATAGGTGGCCTGATGCGCCTCCACACGCGCAAACACGGCACTGCCGCCCGCCAGATCCATGCGCAGATCCACCCCCAGCCAGGGGCCAAACCAGTGGGCCTCATAGCTCGAGTCCAGGCCCGCAAACGGACCCAGTGGCGGGCCGCTCACAATCCCCGGATCGTAGATCGCGGCATTGTCCGCGTCCCACAACACCTGATTGCCGTTGCGCATGCGCAGACGTTGCTGGTGGTAGGAATAGCCGACCATGGGCACCAGCCGGATGGCCTGGTCCACGCCCAGAAAAAAGGTGTAACCCAGGCCGCCGCCCAGGTCCAACACTTCGCTGCCGTTGGTATCATTGAGCGAACGGGAAAACTCCAGGGTGCGGTTGTCGCCGGCATAATCGGAATCCTGATTCTCGCCGTCAAATGACCGGCCAAGGGCGGCGCTGCCGCGAAAATAGAACCCCGCCCGATTGGTGCCGACCAGCTCGGCCTTGAGCTGCACGATTTCCGTGTCCCGCCACTCCAGCTCGGAGAGGATATTGGGTTCGGAGCCCACGGGGTTACCCGCACCGTCGATGCTCCAGTCCAGAGCATCCAGCCGGTAGCCCAGGCTCAGCGCGGCGGTCGCCTCAGCCTCGGCGGCAAACACCGGCCATGGCAGCAGCAGAGAAATCAGGCAATAGCGTGCAAGCGGGATCATTCAAATACCCCGCGCTTCGCGGATGCGGTCATACGAGGCGCGGATCTCATGGGTCTTTTCTTCGGCCAGTTTCATCATCTCGGCCGGCAACCCCCTGGCGACGAGCTTGTCCGGGTGGTGTTGGTTGATGAGCCGGCGATAGGCCCGCTTCACCTCGGCGTCGCCGGCCTTGCTGGAGATATTGAGGATGGCATAGGCGTCGTCCAGCGATACCTGTTCCACCTTGCCACCCCGGGTGGTGTGCCGCTCGGCGCGCACCATGGCGTCGAGGCGGTCAAAGTCGCTGGCGGAAAAACCCAGCTCATTGCAGATCGTCAGCAGCAGCCGCTTCTCCGCCGGGTTCAGTGCGCCGTCGGCATAGGCGGCGTGCAGCTGGATCTCGATGAACATCTGGCGCAGGTTGCGCGTCCGTCGTGTCGCCTCGTGAAAACGGGTGAGCATGGCCTGGTGGTCGAAATCGGCCTGCTTGCCCTGGGAGAAAAGCGCCATCGCCTCGCGGCGAGCGAGTTCGGGCAGGCCCATGCGCTCCATGATCTGTCGCGCCAGGGCAATCTCCTGCTCCGAGACGCGGCCATCGGCCTTGGCCACCTTGCCCATGATGGAGAAGGTCGCCTCGAAAAAGGCGCGTTGAATCTCGATGTGGCTCAGGCCCCCCAGGCCGGCGGAAAAATTACCACCGAAACTCGCCATGCCGCGGTCAAACTGATGCCCCAGGGCGGCGCCGATGAGCGCCCCGAACAGGCCACCCATCAGGTAGCCCAGAAAACCGCCGATTAACTTGCCCCAAAAGTTCAACGCCACCCTCCCGCACCCGCCTTCGCCAGGCGCGCAGTATACCGTGAATTATGGGCGAAGACTTTCATGGAGCGTTTATGGAGACTTGACGGGGCATGTGCCGTGCTCGGCGATGGGCCAGACCCCGGCAGCGCGTATCTTTCTACCACGCAAAAACACCGTCGCAAGAACGAAACCGGTTAAACGAAAAACGGGGTGCCAGGCACCCCGTTTTTCGTTTAACGAGTAATGTCTTTAAACGCCAGCGGCATCAATCATAAAACCGACGATGGCCACGATCACAGCGATGTTCAACAGTGCAGTTACTTTGAGTTCCATTAAAAATCCCCCTCTCTGATATTTAGAATAAATGCCCCCTCGGAGCCTCGGCCCCCACCCTCGGGTTTCATGGAAACCGGAGAGACGCAAACCTTAGCAAACCGCCCGGACATTTATCAAGGTATTTTACTCGGTTATTGTCCCTGTATTTCATACGGTTTAATCGCCCGTGGCGCCCGAAAATAGCCGTGTTGCCAGCGACATCGCCTGGGTTACAATGCGGCCAGGAGGCTTTCTGCCGTAAATCCAATGACATGGCGGCGGCTCTCGATAACAACCAACAACAAACACGTGACCTCAGGAGCTGCGAGTGGCAACACAATCCAGCAAAAAACCGGCCAGGAAATCGCCCGCCAGGGCCGCAGGCAACAATGAAAACACCGTCTTCGCGCAGTGGTTTCGTAACGCCGCGCCCTACATCAACGCCTTTCGCGGCCGCACCTTTGTGGTGGTATTTGGCGGTGAGGCGGTGGCGGACACGAACTTTGCCAGCCTGATCCACGACTTTGCCCTGCTCAACAGCCTGGGAATCCGGCTAGTGCTGGTGCACGGCACCCGCCCCCAGGTAGAGGCCCGCCTGAAGGCGCGTTCCGCCAGCGCCTCGATTGCCTTCCATGACGACCTGCGGATCACCGATGATGTGGCGCTGGCCTGTGTCAAGGAGGCGGTGGGCACGGTGCGGGTAGAGATCGAGGCGCTGCTCTCCATGGGGCTGGCCAATTCGCCCATGGCGGGCGCCCGCCTGCGGGTCGCCTCCGGCAACGTGGTCACCGCCCGGCCGCTGGGTGTACACGAAGGGGTAGACTATCTGCACACCGGCGAGGTGCGGCGGATCGATGCCGCCGCCATCCATCAGCAGCTCGATCAGAATGCCGTGGTGCTGCTCTCACCGCTGGGTTATTCGCCCACCGGCGAGGTCTTCAATCTCAGCGCCGAGGATGTGGCCACCTCGGCCGCCATCGCTCTGCACGCCGACAAGGTGCTGTATCTCACCGAAGGCCCGGGGCTACGCGATGGGCGCAAACATCTGGCCCGCGAACTCAGCCTGAGCGCGGCGCAGCAGGTGCTGTCTTCACGGCAGAAACTTCCCGAGGGCCTGCGGCGCATCCTGCACAGCGCGGTGAACCTGTGCCTCAACGGCATCAAGCGGGTACACATTCTCAATCGGCAGATCGATGGCGCCCTGCTGCAGGAACTGTTTACCCGTGACGGCGTCGGCACGCTGATCAATGCGGATGCCTACGAAGGCACCCGGCAGGCGACCATCGATGATGTCGCCGGTATCCTGGAACTGATCGCCCCCCTGGAGCAGGCCGACATTCTGGTGCGCCGTTCGCGTGAAAATCTGGAAAGGGAGATCGACCGGTTTACGGTCATTGAGCGCGACGGCATGATCATCGCCTGCGCCGCCCTGTATCCCTTTGCCCGGGAAAAAATGGCCGAGGTGGCCTGCCTCGCCGTGCACCCGGATTACCGCGGCAGTGCGCGCGGCAACACCCTGCTGCAATGGATCGAAAAACAGGCAGCACAGCAGGGCCTGCGGCAGCTGTTTGTGCTGTCCACCAAAACCTCGCACTGGTTTCTGGAACGTGGTTATAAGCGGGCGGACATCAAGGTTCTACCGATGAAGCGCCAAAGCCTGTACAACTACCGGCGCAATTCGAAGGTGTTTATAAAGACCCTGGACGTGGCATAGGGCCGGCCGCCCCGCGCCATAACGTCAGCGGCGCCACGACAGCAGAGAGAGGCTTTGAAATATCACCGACAACCGTCACCAAAACAGTGGTCGGCACAGTGCTCGGTAAAAAACGCGGACAAAAAAAAGCGGCCTGAGCCGCCTATAGTATTTTATGATTATTGTTATTCAGCATCCGATGATCGAATCAATGACCCCTCACCTGACGCGGAAGAATCTAAAGCAAGCGTCCGGGGGAGTCAAGCCGAAAGATTGAGTCGCCAACCATCCACTGCATGCTAAATCAACTCCGCCTACGACTCGCCGGCATCGATGCCCTGCCCCAGCTCGCGGCACTGGGCCTGCTCAGTGGTGTGCTGGCGGGTGCAGTGATCATCGCCTTCCGCCTCGTCATCGAGCAGACCCAGATGGCTTTCCTGCCGGGCGGCGGCACGGAAAACTACGAGTCCCTGTCCGCCGGCATGCGCTTTCTGCTACCGACCGCCGGCGGGCTGATCATCGGGCTGATTTTTCATCGCATCAACAGCCTGGGTGGCGGTGGCGTGCAGGTCGGCGTCGTGCATGTGCTGGAGCGCCTCGCCTATTATCAGGGCCACCTGCCGCTGCGCAATTTTATCCTGCAGTTTGTCGGCGCCGGCATCAGCCTCATCAGCGGGCATTCGGTGGGCCGCGAGGGCCCCGGCGTGCATCTCGGCGCGGCCAGCGGCAGCCTGCTGGGACAGTGGCTGCACCTGCCCAACAACAGTATCCAGACCCTGGTGGCCTGCGGCGCGGCGGCCTCCATTGCGGCGTCCTTCAACACCCCCATCGCCGGAGTGATCTTCGCCATGGAGGTCATCATGATGGAATACACCATCGCAGGATTTGCGCCCGTCATCCTGGCGGCTGTCAGCGCCACCGCCCTCACCCGTTTTGTATTCGGGGATGCACCGGCCTTTGCTGTACCCACACTGCAGCTGGCCTCCCTCTACGAACTGCCGTATCTGTTGCTAATGGGCCTGGTAATCGGCGCCCTGGCCGCCGCCTTCATCAGCGGTCTGAAATGGCTGACCACTGCCAGTAGCCAGATCGTCATCTGGCAGCGCCTGACCCTGGCCGGCGCTCTGACCGGGCTGTGCGCCCTGCTGGTACCAGAAATCATGGGCGTGGGTTACGACACCGTGAACCAGGCGCTGCTCGGCCAACTGGGCATGGGACTACTACTTATGGTTGTACTGTTCAAGCTGCTGGCCACCACGATCGGTCTCGGGTTGGGCCTGCCCGGCGGCCTCATCGGCCCCACCCTGGTGATCGGCGCCGCCGCTGGTGGCCTGCTCGGCCTGCTGGCGGAGGCGATATTTCCCGGCCAGGTGGCCTCGCCCGGCTTTTACGCCATGCTCGGCATGGGGGCGATGATGGGGGCGACCCTGCAGGCACCGCTGGCCGCGCTGCTGGCGATGCTGGAACTCACCGCCAATCCCAATATCATCCTGCCCGGCATGCTGGCGGTGGTGGCCTCGGGCATCACCAGCAGTCATCTGTTCCGCTGTGAATCGGTATTTTTGAGCCTGTTAAAGCTGCGCGGCCTGGATTACCGCAGCGATCCGGTGATGCAATCCCTGCGCCGGACCGGCGTCGCCAGTGTCGTCAACACCGCCTTTGTGCAGACCACCCGCTACATCCGCAGGACCAGTGCCGAACAGCTGGTGGCGCAGCATCCAGAATGGATCGTCGTCGCCGAGCCCACGGAGTCAGATGAACGGCCGGTTGCTGCCCTGCTGCTGGCCGCAGATCTGGCCCTGTTTCTGCGCAGCCCGGCTGCAAGCGAGTCCACTGAAAATGCCAGCATCGATCTGCTGGAGATCCCGGCGCAGCGCGAAAACATTGCCCCGATCAGCGCCCAGGCCACCTTGCACCAGGCGCTGGAACTCATGAACGAAAAGGGCATTGACGCGCTCTGTGTTACTGTCAGCCGGCGCAACCAGGCTGACGACATTATCGGCATCGTGAGCCGACAGACCGTTGAATCACATTACCGGAGCGTCGGCTGATATGCTGCCGTCGCGATTAACCATGCTTTTTTTAACCACACTTTATTAACCATACGGAAACCAACACATGCTCTGGATCGAAAGTTTTCACGTGATTTTTATGGTGACCTGGTTTGCCGGGCTATTTTATCTGCCCCGGCTGTTTGTGTATCACGCCATGAGTGATGACCAGATCAGCAATGAGCGTTTCAAGATCATGGAACGCAAATTATTCTACGGCATCATGACCCCCGGCGGCGTGATCACCGTTGTCCTCGGGCTGGTGATGTTGCAGGGTTATGCCTGGGAGGCCTTCGGGGGAACGCTGTGGATGCAGGTCAAGCTGGCGCTGGTCGCCATCCTGCTCGTCTACCACATCTACTGCGGCAAACTGGTAAAGGACTTCAAGTTAGACCGCAACCAGAAGAGCCATGTATTCTATCGCTGGTTCAACGAATTTCCGGTCATCCTGCTGATCGTCATCGTGATCCTGGTGATCGTCAGACCCGGCTAACGACCCGGTCCGGCCAGCGCCAGGCGGGCAGCTGCGGCGGTTCACCACCGGCATCCACCGCATACAGCCAGCATTCGGCATCCAGCAGATGCCTGGCCCAGTGGACGTAAAAGCTGCGCTGCCACTCAGCGGCCGCCAGCAGAGGCTTTTCGCGCACCAGCTCCAGGCCCTGGCGGAGATCAAAATACATGTCGGTCATGTTATCCGCCATGCGCTCACACAGCTCCTGGGGGGAGGCCTGCCTCGCACCCCCGGTTTGCCAACTCGTCTGATAGTTCGCCTGGTAGTTCGCCCACAGATGGCGATCCGACTGTAAAATGGTGGTGAGGCGCAAGAACAGCTCGCAACGCTGATCATCATCGTGCAAACGGTAATGGTGCGGGTCTTCCACCGGCCCCAGCAGGGCGATCACCGCCACGTGCAGGCGCGGCAACAGCTTTTCCAGTCGCCGCAACCACTGTGCCGGCAGACCCGCGCCGCGGCCACGGCCGCGCCCATCGAGATCTTCAATAAACGCGCAGTACTGTCCGGCCACCGACGCCATGCGCGCACACTGCAAAGGCATGTTCTCCACAACACCACCTCCCGCTGTCCAGGACAGGTTCCGCGCCCTTGACGACACGCCGGACGCCTACCATTGGTACACCTACAACGGCTAAGTGTAGACAGCCCAGGCCGGTCCTGCTGACTTTCCGGCCGCCCAAAATCGCTCGCCCGGAAGATGGGCAGGCCAGCTTTGGGTGTTACACTAAAATCCATTAACCGGGGCCGGATCTGACAGCCCACCCTCGCACCATCCTCGCACCAAAGGAGCAGTCGATAATGAGCAACGTACCCACCCTCCCCGTGGTGATGGCCTTTGCAGGCACCGACCCCAGCGGCGGCGCCGGCATCCAGGCCGATATCGAGACACTGACCAGCATGGGCTGCCATGTCTGTCCCGTGATCACCGCCGTGACGGTGCAGGACACCGAGCAGCTGTTCCGTTTTCAGGCCATGGACATGACCCTGGTGATCGAACAGGCCCGCGCCGCGCTGGAGGATATTGCGGTATCCGCCTTCAAGATTGGCATGATCGGCAGCGCCGAAAATGCGGAGGCGATTCACTCGATCCTGCTGGATTACCCGGATATCCCGGTGGTGCTCGACCCGCTCATCGCCGCGGGCGGTGGCGGGGAAATGGCCGATGACGATCTCACCGACGCCATGGTGAACCTGCTGTTCCCGCTGGTGACGGTACTGACGCCCAACAGCGAAGAGGCCCGCGCCTTCGCGCCCGAGGCCGACAGCCTGGATGCCTGCGCCCAGGAATTGCTGGAAATGGGCAGTGAATACATCCTCATCACCGGCACCCACGAGACGACGCCGAGTGTCATCAACAACCTCTACGGCGGCCACCGATTACTGGAGAGTTACACCTGGGATCGACTGCCCGGCGTGTTTCACGGCTCCGGCTGCACCCTGGCCTCGGCCATCGCCGGCCTATTGGCGCAGGGTCTGCCACCGACCACCGCGATTCTCGAGGCGCAGGAATTTACCTGGGAGACGCTCAACAACAGCTACCGCATCGGCATGGGCCAGCTGATTCCCGGCCGCCTGTTCTGGGCCCACGGTGATGAAGACGAGGCCGCCGACAATTCTCAACTGCACTGACATAACGCAGCTGACACCAACGCTGCGCCAGCTCACAAACCAAGCTAACAAAAAGTAGCCACCACGCACCATGCACAAAAGACTGACCGGCCTCTACGCCATTACCGACGCAGGCCAGCACGACACCCGGCAACTGCTCTGCGATGTGGAACAGGCGCTGCTCGGCGGCGTGCGCCTGCTGCAGTACCGGCACAAACCGCAGCCGGGCAAAGCCGACCCGCAACAGGCTCTGGACACGGCACACGCCCTGCGCGCCCTCACCCTCCGCCACGACGCCCGCCTGATCATCAACGACGACCCCCAGCTTGCCCATGTCGTTCGGGCCGACGGCGTGCATCTGGGGCAGGATGATGCCGGCATCGACGCGGCCCGGCGCCTGCTGGGCGCTGAGGCAATCATCGGCGTCTCCTGTTACAACCGCTTTGAACTGGCCCAACAGGCCAGCGCCGAGGGCGCCGACTACATCGCCTTTGGCCGCTTCTTTGGCTCACGGACCAAACCCCACGCCGCCCAGGCCGAGCCCGCCCTCCTCCAGCGTGCCCGACAGGAACTCACCCTGCCGGTGGTGGCCATCGGCGGCATCACCACCGACAATGCCGCCGCGCTGATCGCCGCCGGCGCCGACCTGCTGGCGGTGGTCGATGGCCTGTTTGGCCAGCCCGACATCCAGGCCGCCGCGCGGCGTTTCCAGACCCTGTTCAGCGCCGCGCCACAGCGCTAGGAGCCTGTCGGACCATGGGAATCGTAGCGAGCATGGTGGGAAATCGAGTCCATTTTTTCGATCATTTGAGGAGAATAGTGGGCCTATTTAACGACCAATCCGCCGGGAGCGGATTGGGACCGCGCAAGCGACCCCGAAGGGGTGAAATACAGGACGTATTTCATCAAAATGATCGGAAAAATGGGCCAATTTCCCATCAGCGCAGTAGATTCTTCCATAGTCCGACAGGCTCCTAGCGACCGGCAAGCTGATGAAACCATCACTCTACGAGGCCGTCGGCGGCCTGCCCACACTGGAAAAGGTGCACCGGATCTTTTATGACAATATTTATCGCCACCCCTGGCTAAAACAGTTTTTCACCGGCCATAACCAGCAGGCCATCGAGGATCGACAGAGCAGCTTTATGGGCGAGAAAATGGGCGGCCCAAAATATCCGGGCAAACCCATCGGGCAGGTGCATGAGAACATGTACATCACCCCGGAGCTGGCCGAGCTGCGTCACCGACTATTGAAAGACGCATTGGTCGAGGCGGGAGTGGCCGAGGCACTGGCCCAGCGATGGCTGAAGATCGATAGGGCCTTCATGCGCCAGATCACTAAGCATTCCATCGAGCACTTTTATCGCGACTACCACTTCACCTACAAGCGACGCATCATCATTCCCAAACCCCAGGGTGGAACCGACGACCTGCGCTAATGGCAGAGACAGGTAGGGTGGGCAGGTTTTTGTGCCCACGGGACTATATTTAAAGCGCTCTGCTGCTTTAACCGCTTTGCACAATATGCTGCGGGCAATTCGGCACCAACGACCCCGTCTTCCTTGGCATTGTGTATTCCTTTTTTCCATTTCGGGCTGACGGGAACATATTATTAATCCCATCAATCCCAAAACCTAACTGCAAAATCAATTAAGTAGATTTGTTTTTGATTAAAAGTGTCCAGTTAAACTGGGGGAGATTCAACTTGACCCCTTTCCTGTGTTCACTATGGCGCAATAAATTCCTGCACTTCAAACACGAATGCGGTTGGACTTGCACTAAACATCATATGACCCGCATCAGCAATGATTGCATAGTCTACCTGTTTAAGGCATGGCTTTAATGCTGAATGCATGTAGCCATACAACGGGGCACTACGCTCGCCGGTGATCAACAACACCGGCGCGGTAATTTTTCGGGCATTACCACAATCAAACGGCGTCTCGTAGTCTTGTAGTTGACTGACTTGAGTCCACGAATTGGCACGCAAGGTATCTCGCCTGGCTTCCGATGTATTTTCCCACGCGCTGTTTCCCGCGATGTAATTAACAAAAACTTCCAGGCCACCGTCTGAATCACCCTGTTGGTAATGGCGCATTACCTCCTGTAACCTGGTTTTTCGTACCTGTAGATCATTTTGTGCATTAACGTTATTTGAAAGCATTGCGTTGAGTGGCGCGGGATCAGCAAGAACGAGCTTGCGAACCAGCGCCGGGTGTTGACTTGCTACGAGCAAAGCTACAGCGGCTCCGCGTGAATGCCCTAATAGGTCTACGGGGCCCGATTGTAGCGCCTGAATGAAGCCCGCCATGTCGTCGGCATGCTGTTGCAGTGAGAGATCATCACCTTTGCCGTCCCATTGCTCTGGGTAATAATGACGCAAACTAACGGCAATGGCGCGATTGGTTTCACTGAGCTCTGCCAGTAACGGCAACCAGGTACGATAATCACTCAATGAACCGTGAATCAATACCAGTGGCGCGCTGCTGCCGCGTTCCACGTAAGACATGTCGTAATTATTCACCCGCAGAGTCTTGACCTCAGGCCGCCACTCGTCGGCAAGTGCCGTAGTGGCATAAATGGAAATTGCAGCGACAACAATATGCACGGAAGTGGGAAGATGCATGCGTGCTCGGCTCAACAGAGCAGAAAATGTGTCTTGTGTGACCATGGTGATTTTCTCCTGTAAATAGGGTCAATGGAATTTCGTCTGTTCTAGTTCAGGTATTTTCCCAGAAACTGACGTGTTCTTTGCTGAGCCAACTTATGTGCGGGCTCATCGAAATTTTTACCTGTATAGCTATCAAAGCCGTGTCTGGCTTCGTATATATTGCCGGTCATATTTAGCCCGGATTGTTTAATATTGGATGAGAACCGCGCCAGCTTATCAGGCGTCAGGAAGAAATCATTACGGGCAAAATGGCCAAGAATTGGGGACTTTATTGCACTTAGCATTTTGTTGTCGGCAATCAATTCACCATAGGGGTAATAAACAATGACTGCAGACGCTTTGTCTTGAGCAACCAGTGCTGCATGTAACGCCTGGCTGGCACCATAGCTGCGGCCAATAATCGCGACTTTTCGCCCTGATGTAGCCAAGGTGTTGATTGCCGTTGCATATATCTTGTTGGCATCAGATTGCTTTACTGCTTGCATTAGTTTCTTTGCTTCCGCTGGATGTGTTGTGGTTTGTTGCTTGTATAGGTCAACTGCCATGACGCGATAACCTGCCACGGCAAATTCATTTGCCCAGGTTTCAACGTCCCGGTTCAACCCCCACCAGCCATGAATCATCAATATCGCCTGTGTTGCATGTTGCGGACCTGCAACATAGGCAGTGAATGATTGCCCGGTCGATGTTTGCAGTTGCGTGTATTGGGCGCTATCACCCAGGGTAATTGGCTGGTCGGCACTGACCGTTTGTGTCATCAATAAGCAGGCAATGCAGAATGTGATACCTATAATTGTGCGTATGTGTAACATGTGTTTTCTCCTTTAGATGTTGGCCGTTGAGTCGTGTTGAGGTGAGTATTGGCCACAATGTGGGAAAAAATCTCGACGGAAGCACGACGGGAAGACGACGAAAAAACTAACAATAATATCTGTTTAAAAACCGTGACTTACGAGCAGAATACCCATATCACGGAGATTGGATTGAGTGATTTATGCAAATCAGCGCGAGGCAAAATGTGGAAATTCTGAACCAGCATAGCTTTGTCATCGACGACTGGACGGTATCACCAGCCGAAAGTGTGCTGTCTCGTGGGAATGAAGTGGTCCGCCTCGAACCCAAGGTGATGGAGGTGCTGGTCTATTTTGCCTCACGCCCGAGTGAAGTGATCAGTCGGGAAGAACTGGAGCGGGATGTCTGGCATGGTGCGGTAATTGGATATGATGCTGTAACGGCGACAGTCATCAAACTGCGCAAGGCTTTACAGGATAATGCCAAACAGCCGCGAATTATTGCGACTATTCCCAAGAGGGGTTATCAACTGATTGCGCGGGTAAGCGCGGCCAATCATGATGATGTTGCTGCTACGACCACCCCTCAACCCCCCTCAGCACAAGCAACTGCACAATTATCAACGCGAATCCTGACTAAAAACCGGTCACCACGGTTTTTGAGGATGGGTATATTTGGTGTCATCGTGGCGGCACTACTGATGTTCATATCGACGCAGCTGACCCTGCTACCCGATAAAGCCTTGCCTTCTATCGTGGTATTGCCAATCGATAATCTTGATGCCAGTGCGGAGTACGATATTTTTGTCGATGGTATTACCGAAGATATTGTTACTGACCTTTCTCGCATGGCCAATCTAATGGTGTTTGCCAGCAACACCACCTTTAAATACAAGGGCCAAAAAATCACCCCACAAGCATTACGCAGCGAACTCCATGTCGATTATGTACTAACAGGCAATGCGCGACGAAATGGCGATGATATCCGAATCAATCTTCAGCTGATCAATACAGAAAGTGGAGTCAATGTCTGGGCGCAGCGTTATGACCGAAAGGTTGTGGAAGTATTTTCCGTGCAGGATGAAATCTCCAACAGCCTGATTAAGGCCCTTGCCGTCAAACTATCTTCCCGGGAAAAACGACAATTGTTGCAAAGGGCGACCAATAACCTGGAAGCCTACGAATACTTTCTGCAAGGTCAGCGACTGTCAATAGAGCAAACGAAACAAACCAATGCACAGGCACGTGCAGCTTATACGCAGGCCATCGACATTGATCCAGCTTATGGGCGCGCGTATGGTGCGCTGGCCTACACGTTGGCGCTGGATTTCCGACACGGCTGGACAAACACACCGGTTGAAAACCTGGAACGTGCCTTGATACTGGCCGAACAAGGCGTTGCTCTGGATGGATCGATCCCGCAAACCTACTGGTCGCTGGGCTATGTTCATCTGCGACGCAATGAATATGAAAAAGCGAAAATCGCAGCAAAACATTCCATACGTATTGCACCCAACTATGCGGATGGTTATGGCTTGCTGGCATTAATTAGCAATGGACTGGGTCAGGCAGACAAAGCGCTGGAATATGCGACTCGAGGTATGCAGCTCAATCCCTTTTATACCTGGGACTATCTTTTAAATGTGGGACTTGCGCGGTACTTGCTTGGAAACTACGCGCAGGCTGTCGAATCATTGGAAAAGGCACAAGATCGCAATGAAAATGCCATTCCCATCAAGTTATATCTTGCGGCAAGCTATGTGAATGTAAACAGATTAGATGATGCACAATGGACCATCGAACAGATTGGTGTATTGAATCCATCAACTACAATTTCACACCTTGCCAGTACCATGATGTTGTCTGAACCAAAACAGAAAGCAAAATTACTTGCTGATCTTCGTAAGGCTGGATTACCGGAATAGTTCACAATTAACCCTGGATCCGTGGCTTAAGCGCGGATCCAGGTTGTACATAAAATGCGCTACTCCATATTAAATTTCCAGGGCATGGCTATTGACCTGGATACGCCGGCCGCAGTGAGAACGGATATTTCATCACCTCTTGTTTTGTAGCCATAATGAGTTCAACCGACTCGATACCCTTGCCGAACGGCAGTGTCATGGTCCAATAGCCGGATCCCTGAAAATTCACCGGCTCGGCCGCGACGCGCCGGCCATCCGCGTCTATGCCGTGCAGATTCACCAGGCGCGAGATATCACCTTCTATCTTCAGGCCATAGCCCGGAAACATGCCACGACTGACTTCGGTTAAACTGACGGTCACGCCGTCCACTGTCGCGCCCTGCCACAAGGTGTTCAAGGCAAACATGCTTGATTTTGTCCTGGTCGGCAAACGAAATACCAGTTTTCCCCTGAGCTGATCAAGGCGCTCGTTTTCCTTCAAGCCCGTGCGCAACGGCCAGCTGCCTAACGCCAACGGCTGTCCTTGTAGACGATGGGGCACTACCAGTTCGCGTGAAGGCAGGCGGTACGAATAGAAAACCTTGGCATAATACTCAGCGGGGCCATCCTTAACGGCCGGTTCCTCTATCTGATAGCTAAAAGCAGATAGCACGCCTGGCAGATCAGGCAGCATGGGATAATACACCTGCGCCTGCGGTGAGTTTCCCCACTGTGTTGGGGTGTGGGTCAGAAACAGGCTCACCCCCTGCCATTGCGCGGAGGCGATAGGCGTCTTGTTTTTGTCAAACACAGTCCAGTCCTGCGGATCAGCCTTAAGCTTGCGCATATCCAGGTTTTTATAGGCCGCCCAGGCTTTGGGATCGATGCGTTTGGGGGCAAATGCCACCAGTGGTTTATTTTCCCGTTCCGCACCCGGCACAAACAGGTTGGTAATGTCAAAATCAGTTTGATGTTTTGTAAACCGCCCGGCCACGAAGACTTCCAGCGCCCGAATCTTTCCAGCAAACTGCTGCGTCGCGCGGCCGTCATCGCCGCCCATGCGCCAGCCGGTACGCAGTGGCTGGCCATTGCCATTCAGTCCGCGTACTTCGAGAAGGCGGGCATGTTCTCCCGTCACGTGATAACTCACACTGTCGTCGCTGATGCTCGACAGGTAAAAGCGCGTCCCCGCATGGGTGATGTTCTCACCAGCCCGCAAGGGCACGGTGAACTTGCGTACCTCCTCCGGCGCCGAAAATGTCAAATGACCTTTGATGTGTTGTATGTCTTCCAGTCTGGCATTTTCCCGCAACCTGACGAATTTTGTAATCTGGGCCTTGTTCTGGAAGATGTTCGACTGGGTTTCCGGCTCGTGATTGCGGCTGCGGCCAAACAATTCATTGCGCTTGACGCAATGTTCATCGCGCAGCAGATCCTGGCCGGCAGCGTCCGTGACCGAATCCACTGTAAGAGACAATTCGGCAGTCCGCGTCTGGCCGGAATCACTACCGCTATCGGGCAGCGCCACCCTGCCTTGCAGTTGCAGTTCCAGCAGACCGGTGTCGTTCATGCGGATGCGCTCCACATCGACGGCGAAGGCGCCGCGCATGAACAACGGCTGTGAATCATAAGACTCCAGCTTGAGCGCCGGCAGCGTGGCGAAGGCGGCAGTGTCTGCATAATCTTTGGGATGAGTCTGGATTTGTTCCGCCGCCTGGCCGCCGTCTTGCTGAGTGCCCGCAACCCGCACGCTGAATAGATTGCCCATGCCTTCCTGCACAACCGCTCCCAGGTCGGCGAACACCGAGGCATCGAGCGCGGCGTTGACACGCAGTGCCTCGGCCTGCTCGGATATCGTAATGCGCGTTAGCAATTCCGCCAGTGTCGGCGAAACACGGCGGCTGTCATTCTTCATTTCATCCAATTGCCGCTGCATCTTTGCTGTGGCGTCCCGTTTCCACGCGGCATCGCTGCTGGCGAGGTTGAGGCTGACATTGAAGCCGCGCGCCAGCAAGTCTGTTTCTACCGCAGCAGCGACACCCGTGATCTGAGCGTTCCCGGATGCGGCCTTTTGCGCCACCATGCCCGGCAGCCCCCTTAACGCCGTGCTCGCTTCCGGGATGGACAACACCATCAGGCTGGCCAGCTGTCCTTTCCGATAACGCTGCCAATAGTTGATGTCCTGTGCCGCCGGAGCGCCTGATTGCAAGCGTTGGACCAGACTCGCCGCGTGCGCCTGGTCATCGGCCAGCAGGGCCAGCTGCGGTGTGATGTACAGATAGCCGGGCGCCGGTTCGCGTTTGTTAGGCGTGTCGGAGGGGCACAGTGATTCGGCCTCGATTTGCATTGCACGCAGGACATGCCAGTGATCATCGCCCGTTTCTTCGACGCGATAGAAACGCCGTAAAGTGCCTATCACCGCATCGGTATCAAAGTTGCCGGAAAATAGCAGGGTGGTCCGCGCCCGCGGTTCTCCTTCCGGGGCATGCACGGCCAGGAACAACTGCGCCAGATTTTCGCGCAGATTTGCCGGGCCACTGAACAGCTCGTCCATTACTGCCTTGTCAGTGGAGTCCACGGGTAAGGCGTCTGGATCGAGCTCGCCGAACAGATAATGTTGCAGCTCAAGCAGCTTTTCTGCATTGACGTGCGCGATGGCTACCATCCGGCCATCAGCAATCGCCGCTTCGGCCATTTGCGCCGTGGCCGGCAGCGGCGCTGACAGCCAGTACCACGCGTAGGCGGCTGCACCCGAGATAAACAACAATAGCGCCAAGGCAGCTGCCGCTATCAACTGACGTTTGCGCCCCCACGGCGATTGCGGCACGGGTTGTGATGCCGGGGTGTTGCCGGTATTGCCGCTGGTTGCGGCCATGCCTGGCGCCGAAACCAGTTCGACATCAAGCCCCGCCTTGCGAAATGCCCGGTACAGCGCCTCGATTTTGGCCTGATTGGCCGAACTCCTGAGTTTTGCCTGTTTACCAGTCAGCAGCTTGAGATGAATTTCTTTCTCTGACAAACCTGTCAGCGCCCTCAATTCGGCGATAGCCACCGTTTCATCAGCGCCAGAGAGCAGTTTGCCACTGCATATCAGCTTGTATTCCATCCGTGCCTCGACGTGTTTGAGATGCATGCCATTGCATCGCTATAGCGGACTACTGGACCTTTTCTGAAGTTACGCGTGTGTGTGGAATGGGTACAATACTGCGCGGACTTTCTATCCCCTCCTCTCCCCAGCGGAACCGACCGCCGCACTCTCATGGCTTCAATTTTGGCCTTGTAATATCAATGACTCTGATCCTATTGATCGCTATTGATCACCCTATTGATCGGAACCTTCGCCCAAAACCCAGCCATACTGAAATAGGGGCGGCCCCACCCGTCGAAGCCGCGTAATACAACTGTTCACCTCAGGAATGGAGAAAATCATGCGCCTGTTGACCATCCTACTCAGTGTTGTGCTGTTGATCGCCTGTTCGACCGTGCCGGATTCGGGCCGCAGCCAGTTGCTGCTGATCGGTTCGGATCAGGAAATGCAGCTGGGCCTGACCGCGTTCGAGGAGATCAAGGAAACCACGCCGATCTTGACCGACGCGCAGCAGAACGCGCTACTGCAACGCGTCGGCAAGCGCATCGCGGCGGTGGCGCCGTTGCCCGGCGCGCAGTGGGAATTCGTGCTATTCGACCAGCCGAAAATGGCCAATGCCTTCTGCCTGCCGGGCGGCAAGGTCGGTATCTACACCGGCATCCTGCCGATTACCCGGGACGAGGAAGGACTGGCCACCGTGATCGGCCACGAGGTGGCCCATGCCGTCGCGCGCCACGGCGCCGAGCGCATGTCGCACGGCCTGCTGGTGGAACTCGGCGGCATGGCGCTGGATCAGGCCATGCAGAACCAGGCGGAAACGACCCGCGCGCTGAGCCACCAGGCCTACGGTTTGACTGCCACGTTGGGCGTTATGCTGCCCTATTCGCGCAGCCATGAACTGGAGGCGGACCACCTCGGCCTGTTGTACATGGCCCGCGCCGGTTACGACCCCAACGCGGCGGTGGGTTTCTGGCAACGCTTCAGCGCCTACGCCCGCGAACAAGGCGGTCAGGCCCCGCCGGAATTCCTGAGCACCCACCCGGTGGACGAACGCCGCATTGCCCAGATCCGCTCATTGCTGCCAATGGCAGAGGCCGAGTACCGGCAGGCTATTGAACGCTAGGAGCCTGTCGAGTATCCGATTCGTACGTTATGAGAGATGCCGGAATGCGTCCGGCGTGAAGAAGCGCGAGTGATCCAGGGAGCAGAAATATTTGCGCCCAGGGTGTCCTTAAAACTGCTTAAAACGGAGGACGCTACAATATGAGAACTGACACTCTTTCCCTGCTAAAAGAAAAATCGGGTACAGTACACGAAAATCAAATAGTGCTTTTTTAGGTGGCAGGATCGCACCTGGACACCCATCATATGCTTGCGAGCCGAAGCGACGCGAACCATCTCGGCTACATCGCAAAACACCATTCTGAATTAGTGTTTGAAATAGGTGAGCGCTGGCTAGTAGACTCGACAAACGAACTGACGCGGGTGATTCGCCATGCGTCTCGGTATCCTGCCAAAAAAGCAACAAGCGCGCACCACAAATAAAGGTTGCTGCGAAAGCCTGCAAATAGTGGCTGGTGAATTATTTCCGCAGGTTTGGGTGGCGATTCGGATTAATTTTTACAACACTGATCAAGGCCGTTCAATTTACATGCAACCCGTCATCTCCATTACCGGTTTAACAAAAACCTATGCCAGCGGTGTGCAGGCGTTAAAGCGCCTCGACCTTGAAATTTATCAAGGTGAAATCCTCGCATTGCTTGGGCCGAATGGCGCGGGCAAGACGACACTAATCGGTATCGTCTGCGGCCTGGTGACGCCTACAACTGGCAAGGTGATGGCGGACGGTTACGACATTATTCGTAACTATCGCCTGGCGCGATCAAAGATTGGCCTGGTGCCGCAGGAACTTACCACGGATATGTTTGAAACCGTGTGGCAGACGGTGAACTTAAGTCGCGGTTTATTCGGTCTTGCCCCTGATCATGATTACATTGAAAAAGTATTGCGTGATTTAAGCTTATGGGGCAAGCGTAAAAGCGAGATCATGGCGCTGTCCGGCGGAATGAAACGCCGCCTGATGATTGCCAAGGCACTGGCGCACGAACCGGAAATACTGTTTCTGGATGAGCCCACTGCCGGTGTTGATGTCGAGCTGCGGCGCGACATGTGGGACATGGTGCGTCGATTGCGCGAGGATGGCACCACGATCATTCTTACCACCCACTATATCGAAGAGGCGGAAGAAATGGCGGACCGCATTGGTGTGATCAACAAGGGTGAAATGATTCTTGTAGAAGAAAAAGCGACACTGATGAAGCAACTTGGCAAGAAACAGCTGGTGCTGCACTTGCAGGAGCCCATGGAAAAAATCCCGGATGAGCTTGAGCGCTGGGAACTTTCCCTTGATGAGAGCGGCCGTCAACTGCTGTATATCTTCGACACCCATGATGAACACAATGGTATTCCCTCGTTGCTGAAGAACATGGTAGAGCTTGGCATTAATTATACGGACCTGAATACTGACCAGAGCTCACTGGAAGATATTTTCGTTGAGCTGGTAAAGGACCGGGCGTGACACAACAATGACACAACAAAGAACAGCGCAAAAATTTCAGGCCAGCCGTTTCAATCGCTACGGCGTGTGGGCGATTTATAAATATGAAATGGAGCGCGCTCGCCGCACTCTGTTACAGAGTTTTTTAACGCCGGTAATTACAACCACTTTATATTTTGTGGTGTTTGGTGCGGCCATCGGATCACGTATGACCGAAATCAATGGCATTTCATACGGATCTTTTATTGTGCCCGGCCTGATCATGCTGGCATTGTTTACCGAAAGCCTGATGAACGCGTCCTTCGGTATTCATTTTCCGAAATTTACCGGCACTATTTATGAGGTGCTGTCGGCGCCGCTTTCTGCGTTTGAGATATGCCTGGCCTACGTGGGCGCGGCGGCAACCAAGTCAGTTATTCTTGGCTTGTTGATACTGGGCACATCGACATTTTTTGTTCCTGTGCAGGTGCTACATCCCGTGTGGATGGCGGCGTTTCTCATTTTGACGGCAACTACCTTCAGCCTGTTTGGTTTTATTATTGGCGTGTGGGCGAAAGACTTTGAGCAATTACAGATGATCCCCATGCTGGTGGTGACGCCATTAACCTTTCTTGGCGGCGCTTTTTACTCCATCGATATGTTGCCGGAAACCTGGCGTGCCGTAACCCTGTTCAATCCCGTGGTGTATTTAATCAGCGGCTTTCGCTGGAGTTTTTACGGGGCAAGCGATGTCGATCATTACCTCAGCCTGGCAATGACCCTGGGCTTCCTGTTTATCTGCATTGCTATTGTGTGGTGGATTTTCAAAACAGGTTACCGGCTCAAACATTAATTTAGACAAGAAACCGGGGGTAGGTCACAGTATTCGTAGTAAAGACAGCCTTCGTCGAGAGCAGCAAGAACGTGGCCTGCGGCATCGTCGAGCCAGTGGCCGGCAACACGAAATAACGAGAGGCTACCCACTTATTCATAATATTGGGAAGCGTCCGCTTTTTCGTTTTTTCCTTCCTTTTTCTTCCTTTTCCCTTCATTTATCTCTAGAGCCTGCAACACCTCACACCAATGCACCCTTAAGCGCTTGTTCAGATATTTACACCTCTTCTATCACTGCTGTCCCGTTAACTTTCACAGCAAGACCAACTGATTGATATCAGGTTG